>CAZMMH010000246.1:0-4179 GCA_964567315.1 uncultured Gammaproteobacteria bacterium | reverse complement strand
GCCATGCCGCCGGCTCCGCCAGCGAGACCCGCGGCACCGTCGGCCGCGGCAACGATACCGGGCGCGAGACCGTCTCCGCCCTGACCCGCATCGACGCCACCATGGCCGATTCGGCACGCACCATCGGCGAACTGGAAAACGCCATCGAGCGCATCGGCAACGTCAGCCAGATCATCAAGGAGATCGCCGAGCAGACCAACCTGCTGGCGCTCAACGCCGCGATCGAGGCGGCCCGCGCCGGCGAGCACGGGCGCGGCTTCGCCGTGGTCGCCGAGGAGGTGCGCAAGCTGGCCAACCGCACCGCGGTCTCCACCAACGACATCGCCGAAATCGTCACCACCATCCAGCAGAGCACCACCCGCGCCACCACGGCCATGGGCCGGGCCCGCGACGAGGTGCGCAGCGGCGTGGCGTTCGGCGAGGAGATGGGCCGCCTGCTGGGCGAGATCGACCGCTCGGTGCACCAAATGGCGGAGATGATGCACACCATCGCCGCCGCCACCGAGGAGCAGTCGGCCACCGGCAACGAGATCGCCCGCAACGTGGAGACGGTGAGCGAGATCACCAGCTCCACCAGGCGCGACATCGACGCCACCCGCAACGCCATGGGCGACCTGGTCAACGTCTCCACCCGCCTGCGCGGCGCGGTCGACCGCTTCCAGCTCTCCGGCGCCGCCGCCTAGCGGGCGTTTGACGGCGACGGGACGCTCAGGCCCGTTCCGCCGCCGCGGCGGGCAGGCTGTGAGCCTCCTGCCAGCCGGCGAAACGGCGCAGGATGATCAGCCCCGGAATCGCCGCCAGCACGCACAGCACGAAAAAGCCCTGCCACCCCAGCCATTCCGCCAGGTAGCCCGCCGGGGCCGCGGCGAAGACCCGCGGCACCCCCATCAGCGAGCTGAGCAGGGCGTACTGGGTGGCGGTGAAGCGCTTGTTGGTCATGCTCGCCATGAAGGCGACGAAGGCCGCGGTGCCCATGCCGCCGGCCAGGTTCTCGGCGGCGATCACCGCCGCCAGGGCCGGCGCGCTGGCGCCGGCGAACGGCAGCAGGGCGAAGCCGGTGGTGGAGACCGCCTGCAGGAAGCCGAATATCCACAGGCCGCGATAGATGCCGATGCGGATCAGCAGCGCACCACCCACCACCCCGCCGCCGATGGTGGCCCAGAAGCCGAACAGCTTGGCGATCTCGCCGATCTCGCTCTTGCTGAAGCCGAGGTCGAGGTAGAACGGCGTGGTGATGCTGGTGGCGATCACGTCGCCGATCTTGTAGAGCAGGATGAAGGCCAGGATCGTCCAGGCTTCGGGGCGGCGGAAATATTCCAGGAAAGGCTGTACCACCGCCTCGGCCAGGGTGGTCGGCGCCCCCTCCGGTTCGTCCGGTTCCCGCGCCAGCAGCGTCGTCAGCACCCCCACCAGCAGGCTCGCGCTCATCAGCAGGTAGACCAGGCGGTAGCTCATGTGGTCGGCCAGGATCAGGCCGCCGCTGCCCGCCAGCAGCATGCCGACACGGTAGCCGTTGACGTACATGGAGGAGCCGAAACCGAGCTCGCGATCGCTCAGGTCCTCGCGCCGGTAGGCGTCGATCACGGTGTCCTGCACCGCGGAGAAGAAGGTCACCAGCAGGGCGACGAAGGCCACCAGCCAAGGGTTGCCGGCCGGGTCGGTCATGCCGAGGCCGGCGATGGCCAGCATCAGCAGCAGCTGGGCCAGCAGCAGCCAGCCGCGGCGGCGCCCGAACAGGGGCAATTCGAAGCGGTCGAGCAGCGGCGCCCAGAGGAACTTCAGGGTGTAGGGCAGCCCCACCAGGGTGAACAGGCCGATGGTGCCGAGGTCGACGCCGTCCTGGCGCAGCCAGGCCTGCAGCAGGGAGCCGGTGAGCAGCAGCGGCAGGCCGCTGGCAAAGCCCATGGCGAAGGCCACCAGCATGCGCGGGCCGAACATGCTGCGCAGCAGGTCGCTGAGGTTGAATTGTGTTGCGCTGGGGGGCATGCAGGGTCCGGCTCGGGAGGTGCCCTACGCAGTGTACCGCAGGGCCCGCGGCGGCCAAACTGGCATGCGCGGCGCGCTGTCGTTAGGATGGGACGGGCACAGGAGGTGCAAAGGAGAGAACGCATGGAGCATACCTACCGCCGCTGGGCGCTGCTGCTGTTGTGGCTGTGCCTGCCCCCCGCCCTGGCCGACGACGGCATCTTCCGCTGGCACGACGCCGCCGGCCAGCTCCATTTCGGCGACCACCCGCCGGCCCACGCGCAGCGCGTCGTGCTCCCGGCCGGGGAGAACGACCGCCACCTCTACCGGGTCAGGCGCATCTTCGACGGCGACACCGTGGAGCTGGAAGACGGCACCCACGTACGCCTGCTCGGCATCGATGCCCCGGAGGTGGCCCATCGCGAGCGCGAGGCCCAGCCCTTCGGCGACGCCGCCACGGCCGAGCTGCGGCGGCTGATCGGCGGACACCCGGTACGCCTCGGCTACGGCCCCGAACACCACGACCACTACGGCCGCCTGCTGGCGCGGCTCTACGCCCCGGACGGCAAGGACCTCGACCTGGCCATGGTGGCGGCCGGGCTGGCCCACGTGGAAGTGCATCCGCCCAACCTCGAACACCTGCCGCAGTACTTCAAGGCCGAGGCGGCCGCCCGCGCCGCCGGCCGCGGCATCTGGAGCCTGAGCGCCTTCGCGGTACGGCCCGCGGAGCAGGCCGGCCACCTGCTCAGCGGCTTCCACCGCCTGCGCGGCCGCGTGCTGCGCACCTACAGCGGGCGCCACTACGCCTATATTGAGTTCAGCGGCGGCCTGCGGGCCCTGCTCGAACCCAAGGCGCGGGCCGCCTTCGAACGCGCCGGACACCCGATCGAGGGGCTGACGGGCCGAACCCTGACCGTGCGCGGCTGGCTGCACCGCTACCGGGGCCGGCCCGAGCTGTGGCTGCTCGACCCCCTGCAGGTGGAACGTTTCGAGTGACCGCCGGCAGGAACAGCGCCGGGGAGGATGGCCGTTGACGCAGAAAATGCTAATATGCCATCATCGACAAATGAGAACTGTTCTCATTAAGACAATGACAGAGCCGGCCTTGACCCTGGAAACCCTGAAACCGGGCGAACGCGCGAAGATCGTCGAGATTCTCGGCGACGAGCCGCTGCGCGCGCGCATGTTCGCCCTCGGCCTGCGCAACGGCCGCGAGGTGGCGGTGATCCGCCGCACCCGCCTCGGCGGCACGCTGCAGGTGCGGGTCGGCTCCACCGATCTCATCATCCGCCCGACGGAGGCCCGCCTGGTCCGCCTCGCCATGCAGGCCCAGTAAGTCCCCATGAAACGCGTCGCCCTGCTCGGCATGCCCAATACGGGCAAGTCCACCTTCTTCAACCGCCTCACGGGCGCCGTGGCACGGGTCGGCAACTGGCCCGGCATTACCGTCGAGTTGGCCTCGTCCAAGCTGCTGCTCGGGGTGGAGATGGTGGAGGTGGTCGACCTCCCCGGCATCTACAACCTCCACGGCTACACCGAGGACGAGCTGGTCGTGCGCCACTTCCTCGAACAGCAGGACGTCAACCTGCTGGTGGTGATCGCCAACGCCACCCAGCTCGACCGCCAGCTGGCCCTGGTGCTGCAGGCGCGCGAGCTGAAGATCCCCACGGTGATACTGCTGAACATGTCCGACGAGGCCCAGCACCAGGGCATCACCATCGAGCGGGAACGGCTGGAGCAGGCGTTGGGCTGCCCGGTGGTCAGCCTCAGCGCCAAGCACGGCCACGGCTTCCCGGCGGCCAAGAACCAGATCCAGCACTCCCTCGCCGGCACCGTGCCGACCCGCGCCAGCCCGGAGGCCTTCGCCCGCGACGACGATCTGGAGCTGCGCCTGGAGCGGCTGGTGCGCGACGCGGTGCACGAGTCGGTCAACCTCTCCGAATCGAGCACCGCCAAGCTCGACCGGCTGATGCTGCATCCGCTGCTCGGCCTGCCGCTGTTCTTCCTGGCCATGTACCTCATGTTCCAGGCGGTCTATACCCTCGGCACGCCGCTGCAGAACGTGGTCGCCTGGCTGCTCGGCCACGTGCGCACCGACGCCATCGAGCCACTGCTCGCGGGCTACCCGGTGCCGCTGCAGAGCTTCCTCCTCGAGGGGGTCTACAACGGCGTCGGCACGGTGCTCTCGTTCCTGCCGATCATCGTGCTGTTCTT
>CAZMMH010000245.1:2258-4185 GCA_964567315.1 uncultured Gammaproteobacteria bacterium | reverse complement strand
CAGCTTGCGCACGTGGTCGCGGGAGGCCAGTTCCGGCACCACACCGCCGTATTCGGCGTGCAGGGCCACCTGGCTGAAGAGATCGTGGGCGAGCAGACCGCGGGCCGAATCGTAGAGGGCCACGCCGGTTTCGTCGCATGAGGTTTCGATGCCGAGGACGAGCATCCGCCTATTGTCGGGGCGACGCAGGAAGGCGGCAAGAGGGGCTTTGCCATTCGGCGCGCGCGCGTGTAGAATTTCGCCCCCTTGGCCCATCGATTGGCGCCAAGCCGCTCATCGACTGCAAATTTTAAGGAAGGTGTTTTTCACATGCCCAACGTTCGCGTGAAAGAGAACGAGCCCTTCGAGGTCGCCCTGCGCCGCTTCAAGCGTTCCTGCGAAAAGGCCGGTGTCCTCGCCGAGGTGCGTCGCCGCGAGTTCTACGAAAAGCCCACCCAGGAGCGCAAGCGCAAGAAGGCCGCCGCGGTCAAGCGCCACCTGAAGCGCCTGTCCAAGGAGCATTCGGCGCGCCGTCCGCGCCAGTACTGAGTCTCCCCATGTCGCCGCTCAAGCAGCGCATCACCGAGGAGATGAAGGTGGCGATGCGCGCCGGCGACAAGGCGCGCCTCGGCACCATCCGTCTGGTCCTCGCCGCCATCAAGCAGGTGGAGGTGGACACGCGCGAAGAGCTGGACGACCCCAAGGTGCTGGCCATCCTGGACAAGATGGTCAAGCAGCGCCGCGACTCCATCGCCCAGTATGAGGGCGCCGGCCGCCAGGACCTGGCGGACAAGGAGGCGGCCGAAATCGCGGTGATCCAGGAGTACCTGCCCAAGGCCCTCGACCAGGCGGAGATCGCCGCCGAGATCGACAAGGCCGTCGCCGAGGCCGGTGCCGCCTCTATGCAGGATATGGGCAAGGTCATGGCGCTGCTCAAGCCGCGCCTCCAGGGCCGCGCCGACATGGGCGCCGTCAGCGCCCTGGTCAAGGGCAAGCTCGCCGGCTGAGCGAGGCGCGACGCCCCTCCCGCCCGCCATGCCAGCCTGCTGCCGTCGCTAACCTCTGCCGCAGCCGGAACCATGGCCGGGCGCATTCCGCAGCACTTCATCGACGAACTCATGCGTCGCGTCGACATCGTCGACGTGATCGGCCAGCGCGTGCCGCTGAAGAAGGCCGGACGCGAATTTACCGCCTGCTGCCCGTTCCACACCGAGAAGACCCCTTCGTTCTACGTCAGCCCGGAGAAGCAGTTCTATCACTGCTTCGGCTGCGGCGCCCACGGCACCGCGCTGAGCTTCCTCATGAACTACGAACACATGGAGTTCCCTGAGGCGGTCGAGGCCCTGGCCAGCGCCTGCGGCCTGGAGGTGCCGCGGGAGGGGGACGACGAGCCGGCCCGGCCGAAGCGGGATGACCAGCCGCTGTACGACATCCTGGAGGCCGCGGCCCAGAGTTTCCGCCACCAGCTGCGCGAGCACCCGGCAGGCCGGCGCGCGGTGGAATACCTCAAACGCCGCGGCCTCAGCGGCGAGATTGCGCGCGACTTCGCCATCGGCTACGCGCCGCCCGGCTGGAACAGCCTGCTCGACGCCCTCGGCGGTGACCCGGCGCAGGTGGGGCTGCTGGAGAACGCCGGACTGGTGATCGCCAAGGAGAACGGCGAGGGCCACTACGACCGCTTCCGCGACCGGGTGATGTTCCCGATCCGCGACCGCCGCGGGCGGGTGATCGCCTTCGGCGGCCGAGTGCTGGGCGAGGAAAAACCCAAATACCTCAATTCGCCCGAAACCCCGGTGTTCCACAAGGGTCAGGAGCTGTACGGGCTGTGGGAGGCGCAACAGGCCAACCGCCACCTCGAGCGCCTGCTGGTGGTCGAGGGTTACATGGACGTGGTGGCGCTGGCCCAGTTCGGCATCCGCAACGCGGTCGCCACCCTCGGCACCTCCAC
>CAZMMH010000245.1:0-2248 GCA_964567315.1 uncultured Gammaproteobacteria bacterium | reverse complement strand
TCCACCAGCCGCGAACACATGGAGCGCATGTTCCGCACCGTCCCGGAGGTGGTGTTCTGCTTCGACGGCGACCGCGCCGGGCGCCAGGCCGCCTGGCGCGCCCTGGAGAACACCCTGCCGGCGATGCGCGAGGGGCGTCAGGCACGCTTCCTGTTCCTGCCTGAGGGCGAGGACCCCGACACTCTGGTACGCAAGGAGGGGTCCGAGGCCTTCACGGCACGGATCACCCAGGAGGGCCTCGCGCTGTCGGATTTCCTGTTTCAACACCTGGCCGCCGAGGTCGACCTTGCCAGCATGGAGGGACGCGCCCGCCTGGCCAGCCTCGCCCGCCCGCTGCTCGAGAAGCTGCCGCCGGGGCTCTACCGGCAGATGATGGTGGAGCGGCTGGCCAAGACCGCCGCCGTAGACACGCCATCGGTCGAGGCTATGCTTAGCCCAAGAGCAGAGCAGAACCAGCCGCCTCCGCCGCCGCAACGCCCGGCGCGCCGCAGCGCACCGGCCCGGAGCTCGCCTTCCCTGGTACGTCGTGCACTGGTCCTGCTGCTGCACCGGCCCTCCCTCGCCGCTGGCTTCGCTGAGCCGCCGGGGACGGTGCGTGACCTGGGACAGCCGGGCACCGGACTGCTCGCGGAGCTGCTGTCGCTGCTGCAGGCAGAACCCGGCCTGACCGCTGGCGGACTGCTGGAACGGTTCCGCGAGCGCGACGAACTGCGCCACTTGGCGCGCCTCGCCGCCGAGCGCGTGGAGACGCCGGACGAGGCGATGGAGGAGGAATTTATGAGCGCCGTTCGCCGTCTAATCTCTCAGGGCAACGAACAGCGCGTGGAGACCCTGTTGCAGAAGAGCCGCTCCGACGGCCTCTCGCAGGACGAAAAACACGAGCTGCAACAACTGCTTGGGCAAATGGGCCGGTAATCCGGCGAAATCATGCTGATAACGTTGGGATCTGGCGAACCTGCCACCATATGTTAGAATGCGCAGTTCCGTTCAACGTCGGTTTGGCGAGTCAAGGGCATAATGGCATCTAATTTTTCTGACCAGCAGTCTCAGCTCAAGCAATTGATTGCCAAGGGCAAGGAGCAGGGCTTCCTGACGTACGCAGAGGTCAACGACCACCTGCCCAATGAAATCGTCGAGCCGGAGCAGATTGAGGACATCATCGGCATGATTGCCGACATGGGCATCCCCGTGCATGAGGAGGCCCCGGACGCCGATGCGTTGCTGATGAACGATTCGGCGCCGATCTCCGAGGACGACGACACCGACGAGGCCCTCGCCGCCCTCACCTCCACGGTCGACGCCGAAACCGGCCGCACCACCGACCCCGTGCGGATGTACATGCGCGAGATGGGCACGGTCGAGCTGCTGACCCGCGAGGGCGAGATCAAGATCGCCAAGCGCATCGAGGACGGTCTGTACCAGGTCGTCTCGGCCATCGCCAGCTACCCGGACTCGCTGAACATCGTGCTGCGCGAATACGAGAAGTTCGAGGCGGGCGAGATGCGCCTGTCCGACGTACTCACCGGCTTCGTCGATCCCAACGCCCAGGACGACAGTGCGATCGGCGTGCCCGTGCCCGTGGCCGCCAGCGCATCCGAAGTGAACGAATCGGCGGACACGACCGACAGCGACGATGAAGACGACGACGTGGCCGAGGATACCGGCCCCGATCCGGAAGAGGCGGCGGTGCGCTTCAAGCAGCTGCGCAGCCTGCACACCCGGCTGGGCAAGGCCGTCGCCAAGAGCGGCCACGCCGACCCCAAGGTATCCAAGCTGCGCGAACAGCTGACCGAGGAGTTCCTGCAGATCAAGCTGGTGCCGCGCCTGGTCGAGGAGCTGACCCAGAACCTGCGCAATACCATCGAGCGGATCCGCAGCCACGAGCGCGGGATCATGGACCTCTGCGTCAGCCGCGCCAACATGCCGCGCAAGGACTTCATCACCACCTTCCCCGACAACGAGACCGACCACGGCTGGATCGACAAGCAGATCCGCGCCAAGAAGAAGTACTCGAGCGGCCTGACCCAGATGAAGAGCGAAGTGCTGCGCCTGCAGAACCGCCTGATCACCATCGAGCAGGAGAGCGGCCTGCCGATCAGCGAGATCAAGAACATCAACCGGCGCATGTCCATCGGCGAGGCCAAGGCCCGCCGGGCCAAGAAGGAAATGGTCGAGGCCAACCTGCGCCTGGTGATCTCCATCGCCAAGAAATACACCAACCGCGGCCTGCAGTTCCTCGACCTGATCC
>CAZMMH010000244.1:0-4212 GCA_964567315.1 uncultured Gammaproteobacteria bacterium | reverse complement strand
ATCGAATCCGCACCCAACGTCGGCCGCGACGAAAGTTCGCGCTACATCCAGGGGGTGGCCAGCCGCGATGGCCTTCTGCTGATCCTGGTGGACCTGAACAAACTTCTCACCGAGGACGAGTGGAGCGACCTCGCGGCGCTCTAGCGGGCGATGGCCGACGTCGACGACATCCACGGCATGTTCCCGCTCAACCCGGTGGCGCCGGGCAAGGCGTCGGACCGGCGGCAGCGGAAACGCGAGGACGAGGCCGAAAGGGAACGCGAGCGCCGCGAAAAGGAGCGGCGCGACAAGCCGGCGGACGGCCACGTCGACGAGTACGCATGAGGTAGAGCCCATGGACACCGACATTCTTCTCGCCATCGTTTCCCTGCTGGCCCTGTTGCTGGCGGCGCTCGGCCAGCTGCAGTTGCGCCAGGCGCGCCGTCAGCTGCGCCAGGGCGCCGAGCAGGCCCGGGTCATTCGCGCCCTGCGCGAGGACGTCGGCGCCCTGTGCGCCGGGGCCAGCGGGGTGGGCGAACGCATGACCCGCCTGGAACAGCGGGTGCGGCGTCAGGACGAACGCCAGGATCAGCTGGAGTTGCGCGGCGGCGAACGTTCCTACGACGAGGCCATCCGCCTGGTGGAACATGGTGCCGACGCCGAACAGCTGGTCAAGAGCTGCGGCCTGGCCCCGGGCGAGGCCGACCTGCTGGTGCGCCTGCACGGCCTGGACAAGGCCGGCTGATGCCCAGAGCCCGTCTGGGCCTCTGGGAGTGAATAGTCGATAGTCGATAGTGATTGGTTGAGCAGCCGGCCTCCGGCCACATCGACTATTCACTATTCCCTGAACACCCTTAACTGTTCTTTTCTTGACCCGGCGCCTCGTCGGGCTTCTGCGGCCGCTTGCCGGAGATCAGATAGGCGAAGGCGATCACCTCCGCCACCGCCACGTAGAGCGGCCGCGGAATCTCCTCCCCCAGTCCGACCTGGGCCAGCAGTTCCACCAACACCGCATTCTCCTGCAGCGGGATGCCGTGTTCGCGGGCCAGCTCCAGAATCTCACGCGCCAACTCGCCGGAGCCCTTGGCGGTGACCTTGGGCGCGCCGACGCCGTCGTAGCGCAGGGCCACGGCCACGTCATTGCCGTCCGGCTTCTTGCCACTCATACCTTTTCGTCCAGCAGTCGCTCGGGGATGCCGCGGCTGGCCGGCGGCCGCCCCACGTGGGTGGTCAGGCTCTCCACCTTGAGCCCGGCCCCCACCAGGTTGCGCCAGAGCAGGTCGAGGGCGTCGCGGAAACGGTGTTCGGTATCCGCCTGTTCGGCCCAGAAGGTGGTGGAGACGGCCTCGCCCTGCAGGCTGACCTTGGCGTGTACCGGGCCGAGCTCGTCGAAATTGAAGGCGAGCATCACCGACCAGGCGTGCTCCCCAGCCTTGCCGCCGCTGCCGCTCTGTTCCTCGCGTTCGCGCTCGATCCGCAGGTGCAGGATGTCCACCTGCTGCTGCTGGCGGATCGGCAGCTCGAACAGCCAGATCTGCCGGTTGCCATCGTGCTCCGCAGGACGCGAGGCCAGCTGGTGCAGCTGCGTGCGTGCCAGTGCCCCCTCGGTCTGCTTGAGCAGGGACTGAATCGTGCGCAGGTTGTCGAGCAGGTGCAGGTTGGCTGCCGCCCGCGCCTGTGCCTCGGGCGCGCCGCCGCGCAGCGGCGGCTGGTTCAGCAGTCGGGTGGCGGCGGCCTTCAGCTCCTCGCCGAGGTCGGCGAAGCTGCGTTCACCGTCAGCACTGCCGCCGCCCGGCGGAAGATTGCTCCGCAGGGCCTCGAACAGCTGCAGCAGCAGGGCCTTGAGGTCGTTGGCGGTGTCCGGCGCCCGCTGCTCGCGGACCGCCTGCGCCAGCTTGGCCTCGAGAAAGTTGCCCGAGCGTTCCAGCGCCTGCTTCAGCTGGGCCGGGTCACGGATCGTCTCGCTGTCGGCGAGGGCCGCGAAGAAGCGTGCGGTGAGGTCGGCGAGGGGCGGGGGCAGGCGACTCTCCGTGGTGCCGCCCGTGGCCGGGGCGGTGGGATTGGCGGTGGCGGCCACGGCGGCGGTTTCTGCCGCCTCGGCGGCCGTTGCCGCCGCGCCGGGCACGGCCGCAGTGGCTGCACGACCGCCCTGGCCGCTGCCGGCCAGCATGGCGATGTTGGCCATCAGTTCGCCCAGGGGCCGCTGCAGCGGCAGCAGGCTACGCAGCGCCGACTGGGCAGCGGACGAGGTCGGCGGGATCTGCTCCAGCACCTGCAGCACCGGCTGCCGGCCCAGGCTTTCGATGCGCAGCTCCAGAATCTGGCCGGCGCGCAGTGGCTGCGGCGCCGCCGCGGTCAGCAGGCGGTTGTCGATGTTCAGGGTCACTTGGCCGTCGGCGGAGTCGCTTTGCGCGACCGCACGCAGGGTCTGGCCCACCTGCCAGTCGCTGAGGAGCTTGGGCAGGTCGCGGGCCTGGACGATCAAGGCCCGCATAGTGGGCGGCAGCTTTACTTCCATGGGGGGGCCTGTGTCATGATAGCTCTAGTGTACTGCGCCGCAATGGATGCCCCTTTCAGAGCCCCGCCAATGGGCCAAGACAAGGCGCCGTCCGCAGGGAATGGCCAGCCCTTTCCAAGGACGGCAACGCAGGATTGGGCCATTGGCGGGGCTCCCTTCGGGCGAGCCGCTGCGCGGCCATCCGCGGTGTTGCGGCCCCTTGAGGCAGAACGACTGCCCCTACGGGCCCGCGCCTAGCGGCTAGCCGCGCAGTGACTCGCTGAAAGGGCCATCCATTGCGGCGCAGTACACTAGCATAAACAACCAGTTCCGCAGGCGGTTGCGGACGGCGGGGATCGCAAAGACTTTAACCCAATGACGGACGAAAGGGGCAAGAACAGCTGGTATGTCCGCCGCGGCGTCGAGGTCAGCGGCCCCTATGCCGCCGGTCTCATCTCCCGTTTTCTGTTGCTCGGCCGGGTGCGCCTGCGCGACGAGGTGAGCCACGACGGCCACGAGTGGGAGCCGATCTCCGCCCATCCTGGGCTGATCCCCGACGTGCTGCGGCATGTGGTCACCAAGGAGGACAAGGAGCGCCTGCTGCTGGCCCGTCGTCACGCCGACGAACGCGCTCATGATCGCCGCGGAGCGCGCAGCGGGGGCGGGCACGAGGCACAGCGGCGGCGCAGCGGCGACCGCCGTTCGCCGGAGGACGAGGAGACCCTGGCTTACCGCGACCAGGCGGTGCAGCAGTTGGAAGAAGGCTTCGGGGCGGAGCGCCCGCCCTACGTCGCGGGCCTGGTGACCCTGGTGGCGGTGCTGGCGGCACTGCTGCTGTTCTGGCGCTACGGCAACCCGCCGCCGCGGCCGGTTGCCGACTGCAATGCGCCGGCCGTTCCGGGGGTCGACTGGAGCAACTGCCACATGGAGGGGCTGCGGGCGCAGCGGATCGATCTCAACGGGATCCACCTGCGCAACGCCCATCTCGAGGGGGCCAAGCTGACCGGCAGCAAGTTCGTCGGCGGCGATCTCGCCTACACCAACTTCAGCCTGGCCGATCTCAGCTATTGCGATCTCGCCGATGCGGACCTGATGGGCGCCTATCTGGCCGGCGCCAACCTGACCAACGCCAGCCTGCGCGGCGCCAACCTGGCCTACGCCAACCTCAACGGTGCCGATATCGGCCTGGCTGACCTCACCGGCGCCAAGCTCGGCCGGGCGATCTGGATCGACGGCCGTACCTGTGCCCCCGATTCGGTGGGCAGTTGCAAGCTGCCGGGCGCGGGCACTGCCGCGCCGGCGCCGCAATAGGGCACCGTACGGGCTCCCGATGTCACTCGATGTAGTCCGCGGTGTAGCGGGCGACCTCCACGGTCGGCGACCAATAGTCCACCGGCAGCCCCGCCTTCAGCTTCAGATGACGCAGGAACTCCCGCGGCTGCGGCAGCGACTCCCACACCGAGGGCAGGAAGGTGCCGCGCCGAAACCCATCCTGCAGGATCAGCCCGTCGACGCCGGGACGGATCTGCGCCAGCAGCTCCTCCTCGGAGGCGAAGTGCATGGGCTCTGGCGGGCTGAGGATGGAGATGTGCAGGCTCAGGTCGGCCAGTTCGTCACGGGCCAGCGGCGGGAAGCGCGGGTCGGAGAAGGCCGCGGCGTGGGCGTTGTAGGCCACGTCCTCGACCAGCGGGCGCATCGCCTCCAGGATGCCGATGCAGCCGCGCAGCTGGCCGCCG
>CAZMMH010000243.1:0-4225 GCA_964567315.1 uncultured Gammaproteobacteria bacterium | reverse complement strand
CGTTTCCGCGAGCCGGAGAAGTTCGGCGTCGACTTCCCCTACCTGCTGTCGATGATCCACGACTCGTTCATGTCGCGCCGCAATACCATCGTGGTGCCGGGTGGCAAGATGGGCTTCGCCATGGAGGTCATCCTGACCCCGATCATCGAGCAGATGATGGCGGCCCGGAACAGGTAAGGGTTTTCACCCCTCCAAGAGGCCTGTCGGCAGTGATGCCGGCGGGCCTTTTTTGTTTGTGCCGCCGCGGTGGCCGGCCATGGCTGGGGCTTGGCGGCGGCTTGCTTTAGTATCCGGCGAAAATCGCCCAAAGATGGAGGTGCACAATGGAATACCGCAAGCTCGGACACACCGACGTGGCAGTGAGTGCCATCTGCCTCGGCACGATGACCTTCGGCCAGCAGAACAGCCGTGACGAGGCCTTCGAACAACTGGACTACGCGGTTGCCCAGGGGGTCAATTTCATCGATACCGCCGAGCTCTACGCGGTGCCGGCGCGGGCCGAGACCTACGGCGCCACCGAAAGCATCATCGGTGAATGGCTGGCCCGCCGCGGCCGGCGCGACGACCTGGTCGTCGCCAGCAAGGTCGCCGGGCCGGGTCCGGGCTGGGTCGATCATATTCGGGGTGGGCAGAGCCGTTTCAACGCCGCCGATATCGGCGCTGCCCTGGACGCGTCGCTGCGCCGGCTGCAGACCGATTACCTCGACCTCTACCAACTGCACTGGCCGGAACGCAAGACCAACTTCTTCGGCCGCCTGGGTTACAGCTATCCCGAGGAGAGTGATTTCACCCCCGTCGAGGAGACCCTGCGTGCCCTGGCCGATCAGGTGGCCGCCGGCAAGATCCGCCATGTCGGCCTCTCCAACGAGACTCCCTGGGGCGTGATGAAGTTTCTCGAACTGGCCGAGCGTCACGGCCTGCCGCGCATGGTCAGCGTGCAGAATCCCTACAGCCTGCTCAACCGCAGCTTCGAGGTGGGGCTGGCCGAGGTCGCCCACCGCGAGGGGGCGGGGCTGCTGGCCTATTCGCCGCTCGGCTTCGGCGTGCTGTCCGGCAAGTATCTCGACGGTGCCATGCCGGCCGGGGCGCGGCTGACCCTGTTCCCCGCCTTCGACCGCTACAATAGTCCGCAGGCGATCGAGGCCACGCGGCGCTATGTGGCCCTCGCCCGGGAACACGACATGGATCCGGCGCAGATGGCCCTGGCCTACGTCACCTCCCGGCCCTTCGTCACCGCCAACATCATTGGCGCCACCAATATGGCCCAGTTGCGCAGCAATCTGGACAGCCAGCGGCTGCACCTGGGTGACGACGTGATCGAGGAGATCGAACGCATCCATGCCGAGTTGCCCAATCCGGCACCGTAGGGGCGGCGCCTTGCAGTGAGGACTCGCCTGCGTACCATAGGCGGCTTGGCGCCGTGGCCGACGCTGTCGCATTGGCGCCCAGGGAAGGGGACAAGGGGATGGTCGCAGAGCGGGTGAAGCGTTACCTGACGGGGCGCGGCGTGCCTTACGCCGTGCTGCTGCATGCGCCTGCGGCCGGTGCCGAGCAGGCGGCGGAACTGGCCGCCGTGCCGGTGCACCGTACCGTGCGCTGCGAGGTGCTCGGCGACGAGGAGGGAGCGCTTCTCGCGGTGTTTCCCGCCGACGCCGGCCTCGATCTGAGGGCGGCGGCCCTGGCCACGGGGCGGCGGCTGCGGCCGCTGGCGGCGGGCGAAGCGCAGGCCTATCTGCCCGACTGCGAGCCCGGTGCGTGGCCGGCCACCGGCGGCGCCTACGGCCTGCCGGTGCTGGTCGATGACCGGGTCGGCGCCGAGGGCGAAATCTATTTCCAGCCGGGGCGCAGCGATCACCTCGTCTACGTGCGCGGCGGTGGCGTCGCGGGCCTGTTCGGCGAGGATGCGGTGCACTGCAACATCGCGCAGGTGGACGACAGCGCGCACGGCGATTCGCTGCCCGAGGCCGAGGAGGTGCGTCGCAGTATCACCCGGCTCGAGCGGCTGCCGCCCCTGCCGGTGCATGCACACGCGCTGCTACGCTTGCGCGGCGATCCGGAGGCGGGGGTCGGCGAGCTCGCGCAGATCGTGGAGCAGGATCCGGCGCTGGCGGCACAGGTGCTGCGTTACGCCGGCTCCTCTTTCTATGGATATCGCGGGCAGGTCGCCGACGTAAGCACGGCGATTGCCCGTGTCCTGGGTTACGACTTCGTCTTGCACCTGGCACTCGGCCTCGCCATCGGTACCAGCCTCCAGTGTCCCGCCGGCGGGCCTTTGGGTTGGCACGCCCATTGGCGTCACGCCGTTTACAGTGCGGTTCTCAGCCAGAGGCTGGCGCGCCTGGTGCCGGCCGAACGGCGGCCCTCCCTGGGTTCGGTCTACCTGGCCGGCCTGTTGCACGACATTGGCTTCCTGGTGCTTGGCCACCTCTATCCCGAACGGCTCCGCCGCCTCAACCGTCTGCTCGAGCGGGAGGGGGCGCCGCTGACACGCCAGATCGAAAAGGCGCATTTCGGTGTTTCCCACGACGAGGCGGGGGGATGGCTGTTCGGCGCCTGGGGGCTGCCGGACGAATTCGCCGCCGTCGCCAGCCAGCATCACAGCGGGACGGCGGCCGCTCCCCATGTCGTCCTCGTGTCCCTGGTGGCGCTCGCCGACCGGCTGCTCAAGACCTGCGACATCGGCGATGCAGGTGGTGACGAGTCGCCGGAGGAGATCATGGCGGCCCTCGACATCGATGCCGCAGCGGCGGAGATGGCCCTGCGCGACCTGCTGGACGACCATGCCGGGCTCGACCTGATCGCCCGTCAACTTGCCGCGTGAGCGGCCCCTTGAAGTTCCCTTCGCCCCACCCCTGGAACCTGACCCCCGCCGAAGCGGTAGCGGTGCAGCAGCGCTTGCGCGCGCAGGTGATCACCGACGATGAGCTCGGGCCGGTGCGCACCGTGGCCGGCGTCGACGTGGGTCTGGAGGAGGGGCGGGTCGCACGGGCGGCGGTGGCCGTGCTGTCGTTCCCCGGGCTCGAGCCGCTGGCGCGCAGCATCGCGCGCCGGCCGTTGGAGTTTCCCTACGTGCCCGGGCTGTTGTCGTTTCGTGAGATGCCGGCGCTGCTCGATGCCCTGGAACGGTTGGCGGAGCTGCCCGACCTGATCCTGTGCGACGGCCAGGGCATCGCCCATCCGCGCCGCTTCGGTATCGCCTGCCATCTGGGGCTGATCTGCGGCGTGCCGACGATAGGCGTGGGCAAGACACGCCTGGTGGGGCGCCACGCCGAGGTTCCCGAAGCGAAGGGCGCCTGGGTGCCGCTCGAGGATCGCGGCGAGGTCGTGGGTGCGGTCCTGCGCACGCGCGAGCGGGTCAAGCCGCTGTATGTCTCGCCCGGCCACCGTGTCAGCCTGCCCACGGCGGTCGAATACGTGCTCGCCTGCACCACCCGCTACCGCCTGCCGGAGACCACCCGCTGGGCGCACCGTCTCGCCTCCGGCTGACTCAACTTGCGTCGGCGCAGGCCGATATTCAAGAGTAACGGCGACGACCGGTCGCGGCGACGCGGGAGGTGCGGGATGGTGGACTACGACATGGCAGGCGGGCGTTTGCGGCGCGAAGGCGTCGAGCCGGCCACACCGGCGTATGCACGGGAGGTCGAATATGCCGGGTGGGTGCCGGAGCTGGCGATGGTTGCCGCAGGACCCCCTGGACACACCAGGCAAGAGCCACCGCCAGCGGTCGCCTGGGGCGACATCGACCGCCTGCTGCGGCGCCTGGAGGGGCGCTGAGGAAAGGGGCTTGACAGAAGAAGTAAAGTATTAGAGTATTCTCACATGCTGATCCTCCCCTCCCCCTCGAGGATCAGCAACTCCTCCATCCTCCTTTGGTGGATTTTGTGCGCGGCCATTTCTTTGGCCGCGTTTTTTTTTGCGTGCATATGCGGGCCGACCGGCATTCCGGCCGTCCGCCTGCGGGGTTGTGCCGTTAAGCGAGTTGCCGTATATTACCCGGCTCTGTGCACTGCCCCGCCTGGGAGCGAACCTGGATGAAGACCTTTAGTGCGAAACCGGCTGAAGTGAAGCGCGACTGGTATCTGGTCGACGCCGCCGACAAGACGCTTGGCCGCCTGGCCAGCGAAATCGCCTTGCGCTTGCGTGGCAAGCACAAGCCCGTGTATACCCCGCACGTCGACACCGGCGATTACATCGTGGTCGTCAACGCCGAAAAGGTGCGTGTCAC
>CAZMMH010000242.1:0-4233 GCA_964567315.1 uncultured Gammaproteobacteria bacterium | reverse complement strand
GGTGATCGAGGAGGCGCCGGCACCGGGCATCAGCGCCGAACTTCGCGCGGAAATGGGCGAGCGCTGTGCCGAGGCCTGCCGCCGCATCGGCTACCTGGGCGCCGGCACCTTCGAGTTCCTGTTCGAGAACGACCAGTTCTACTTCATCGAGATGAACACCCGGGTGCAGGTGGAACATCCGGTGACCGAAATGGTCACCGGAGTCGACATCCTCAAGGAGCAGATCCGCATCGCCGCCGGCGAACCGCTGTCGCTGACCCAGGAGCAGGTGACGATCCGCGGCCACGCCGTCGAGTGCCGGATCAACGCCGAGGACCCGGGCAACTTCATGCCCTCGCCGGGCCGGATCGAGCTCTACCACCCGCCCGGCGGCCCTGGCATCCGGGTCGACTCGCACATCTATACCGGCTACACGGTACCGCCCAACTACGACTCCATGATCGGCAAGCTGATCGCCTATGGGCCGAGCCGCGAAGTGGCCTTCGCCCGCATGCGCAATGCGCTCAACGAGCTGGTGATCGAGGGCATCAAACACAACGGTGCCCTGCACAGCATGCTGCTGCGGGACGCCTCGTTCCAGGTGGGCGGCACGGACATCCACTACCTGGAGAAATTGCTGGGCCTGTAGGCGGCCGACGGAAGCATTTCCGACAACAAAAAAAGGGCGCCTGAGGCGCCCTTTTCTTTAACCCACGCTCGGATCAGAAGGTGAAGCGCAGCCCGACCGCGACGTCGTGGCTCGAATTGTCGGAGGTGTAGACCCCATCCATCTTCACCTTGTTCGGATCAAAGTAGCGATAGCCCAGATCCAGGGTCACGCCGGAACCCAGGTCAACGCCGACGCCGGCCAGGATCTGATAGGCGCCATCGGTGCCCGAAGCGTTCAGGGTGCTGCCTTGGTAGTTGACGTTGGCCATACCCACACCCAGCCCGAGGTAAGGCGCCCAGCCGGTGCCGGTATCGAAGTCGTACACGCCGTTGACCATCAATGCCGTCGTCTTGACGTCGCCGCTGGCCGCCGCGGTGCCGTACTTGTCGTCGTCGCTCTTGCGATAGGACCACTCGCTCTCCACGCGGAAACCGCCGTCGAACTTGTGGCCGAACGCGGCCACCAGCAGGTAGCCGTTGTTGAAGGTCATCGTCTTCGAAGCCGCGCCACCGGGTTGGCCGATACTCGCGTCGCGCGCCCACGAACCGCCGATATTGCCCGAAACGTAAAAATCACCCGCCGCCTGTGCGACCGGGGCACCCACCATACCCGCAACGAGAGCGATCACTGCAGCATTCTTCTTCATCGTTATTCCCTCTTGGTGTTCCGGAAAAAAGCCCGAGTTCGCACTATGCTACCGCAACAGGCGGTCTCCACCGATAGGAGATTCCCGTTAAGTTTCGACAGTAGACCGGAAAAATCAAGTGTTAATGTATTAATAGTGCTAGATAGGAACCTGCGGGAAGGCCGGCCAGCGGAGGGCAGGCTATGGATACCCTACGACACTGGACCGAAAACCTAGGCGCCATCCTCACCCCCCACGTCTGTATCCTGTGCGGCGACGACGCCGGAACCGGTCTCGACCTCTGCCCGGGCTGCCGTGCCGACCTGCCCTATCTGCGGCGGCCATGCCAGGTCTGTGGGCGGCCGCTGGCGGCCACGCAGGCGACCTGCGGTCGCTGCCTCCGACGCCCGCCCCGCTACCACCGGAGCCGGATTCCCTTCCACTACGCCAGCCCGGTGGACCGCTTCGTGCAGGCCTTGAAGTTCGAAGGCCAGTTGCAGCATGCCCGGCTGCTGGGCGAACTGCTGGCGGCGGCGGGCGAAGTCATCCCGGTAGCCCGGCCGCAGCTACTGCTGCCGGTGCCCTTGCACCCCAGGCGCCTGCGTCAGCGCGGTTTCAACCAGGCCCTGGAGATTGCCCGCATCTGCGGCCGGCGCCTGCATATTCCGGTTACCGCTGGCGCCTGTGAACGGATCCGCGACACCCGGCCACAAACCGATCTGAGTGGCGCTGAACGCCGCCGCAACGTGCGCGACGCCTTCCGGGTGATACGCACAACGTCACTGCCGCCCCACGTGGCCATCGTCGACGACGTGGTCACCACCGGCCAAACGGTGTCGGAACTGGCCCGCGTTCTGCGCCGTCACGGCGTGACCACGGTGGAGGTCTGGGCGGTGGCCCGCGCCGGCCGGTGACCCCTGGAGACGCGTTCAGCGCAACAGATAATCGACCACGATGCCGGCAAATACCGCCAGACCCAGCCAGTTGTTGTGCAGAAACGCCCGCAGACAGAAATCGGGGTCGCGATCCCGGATGAGCAGTTGATGATAGAGACCGAGACCGGTCGCAACAGCCAGTCCCGCGTAGTAGCCCCGACCGAGCCCGGCCTGGATCCCCAACGCAATCAGGGTCGCCAGCAGCATCAACTGCAGCACGCCTATGATCAGCCGGTCAAATTCGCCGAACAGGATGGCGGTCGACTTCACCCCGATCTTCAAGTCGTCTTCGCGGTCGACCATGGCATACATGGTGTCGTACACGGTGGCCCAGAGTACCGCGGCGAGAAACACCAGCCAGGCCACCTGCGGCACGCCGCCGGTCTGCGCGGCGAAGGCCATCGGCACCGCCCAGCCGAAGGCCGCGCCGAGAAACACCTGCGGCAGATAGGTATGCCTCTTGGTGTAGGGGTAAATGGCCGCCAACAGCGCACCGACGACGGACAGGCCGACCGTCAGCCAGTTAAGGAACAGCACCAGAAGGAAGCTGATCCCCATCAGCGCGCCGAACAGAATCAGCACCTCGCGCTCGGAAACGCGGCCCGCCGCCAGGGGCCGCTGGCGGGTGCGGCGCACATGGGGGTCGAAATGGCGGTCGGCGTAGTCATTGATGGCACAGCCGGCGGAGCGGGTGAGCCAGGTGCCGAGGATAAAGATCGCGACGATCCAGCCGTGGGGCCGGCCGTTGCCCGCGATCCACAGGGCCCACAGGGCGGGCCACAACAGCAGATAGGCGCCGATGGGGCGGTTGAGCCGCGTCAGCAGGGCATACTCGCGCGCCTTTACGCGCAGCTGCGGCCAGTAGCGCAGTACCAGCCGCTCCTTCAGGGTCGGTTGCCAGTCGCCTTGCACCTGTCTGCTCCGCGGAGTCGTGGAAGTGGCGGATTGTGCCAAGAGCGCAAGGCGCTGGCAAAGCCCGCGCCGCTCAAGCCAGGTCAACCGTGTGGGCGGGGCCGTGCGGCAGAAACACCTCGCATACCAGCAGCGAACCGCTGGCGAGATGGAAACACGAACGGCGTCCCCACAGGGTCGCCGGCACCTCGTCGAGGACCGCGGCGGCACGGGCGAACAACCGCTGCGTCGGTCGCAGGCCGGCGATTTCGACCTCGCCGCGGCGGCTCGAGGCGAAGCCAAACAATAGCTCACCGAGAGGGCGCTCGCCGAGCCGCGCCAAGCGCCGCCCGGCGCCGCTCAGGGTCACCACCGGCAACACGCTGCGGGCGAAGACCCACGGCACGCCGCGACAGTGCAGCAGCACCTCGCGCAGCAGCGCCGCGCGCCCGGACACGAGGCCCAGTGCGGCGGCCTCATTGGCCTCCGGAATGCCGAAACCCTGGCGCAGCAGCCGCACTCCGAAACCTTCACCGCAGACGCCGCGCAGGCGCCGCGTCAGGGAGGCATCGTCCACCAGCCAGTCCCAGGTCTGCGCCGGTACGGCACGGGGCGTAATACGCCGCCGCGGCTGCCACAGGGGTTCGGAATTCAGCTTCATGGGTACGGATCGGACAAGCGGAAAGGCCGGATTATCGCACGCTCAGGCCACCCAGGCGGCAGCGACGTGCCGGCCGTCTCAAACCTCACCATAGCGGCTCCCCTCGCCCAGCCAGCGTCGGATCAGCGGCGCCACCGCGTCGGGATGGCGCTGCAGCAACACCCTGGCGGCACGCTCCACCTTGGGCAACAGGGCCTGATCGCGCAGCAGATCGGCGATGCGCAGCTGCAGGTCACCGGTCTGGCGGGTACCGAGCACCTCCCCGGGCCCACGCAGTTCCAGATCGCGTCGCGCCACCTCGAAGCCGTCGCCGGTCTCGCGCAACACGCCGAGACGCTCGCGCGCGGTCTCGCTGAGGGGGCCGCGGTACAGCAGTACGCAGCTGCTCTCGGTGCTGCCGCGGCCGACCCGGCCACGCAGCTGATGCAGCTGGGACAACCCCAGGCGTTCGGCGTTCTCGATGATCATCAGG
>CAZMMH010000241.1:0-4237 GCA_964567315.1 uncultured Gammaproteobacteria bacterium | reverse complement strand
CGCCTCCATGGTGGCCGAGGTGCATCGCATCCTGACCCGCGGCGGCGTCTTCATGTACCCCTACGACGACAAAATGGAGGCCAAGGGGCTCGCCGGCAAACTGCGCCTGATGTACGAGGCCAACCCCATGTCGTTCGTCATCGAGCAGGCCGGCGGTGCCTCCAGCACCGGCTGCGACCGGATCCTCGACATCCAGCCCGCCGAGTTGCACCAGCGGGTGCCGGTGATCCTCGGCTCCAAGCAGGAGGTCGAACGGCTGGTGGCCTACCACGCCGAGCACAAGGCGGCTTCGGCGGCCTGAGCCGTTTCCCGCTGCCGCCCCGGGTCGGGCCGGGGTGGCGGTCAGCGCCCTGGCTCGCCGTTCACACCCTTCCACCGCCGGCGCTGACCCTGCGCTCTGCACGCGTAATTCCCGCAATTTTTCTAATTACTTACGCGTTGCCGTTGCTGGCAGAATGGTGAGCAGAGCGCGCCGACCCGTCGCGTGCGGAATTGACCATGAGCGAATCGGATCGCCAGAGCAGCTCACTGCGCGAGCGGGGCGCGTTGATGCTCGAGGCCTTCAACGCCACCGCCGTGGGCTCGCTGTTGGTCGAACTTCAGGGCGCGGAGCTCAGGGTCGTGGTCGCCAACACCGCCTTCTTCGCCATGACCGGCCTGGGCGAGGCCGAGGTGGTGGGGCAGGATCTGGGGCGGATGTTGGCGGAACGGGTCTCCGGCTTCGATCCGGTGGCCCTGGCCCGGGTCGTGGCGCAGGGGGCAAGTTTCAACTCCGAGTTGCTTTTCGGCCGTCCCGACGGTTCCGAGTTCTGGGTCGAGCTGACTCTCAATCCGATCACCGGCGACGAGGAAGCGGCTGGCCACGGCGTTGCGGTGATGATCGATGTCAGCCGGCGCAAGTCGTTCGAACGCCGGCTGAGCGATCACCTCGAGGATATCAAGCGTACGGCCTACGCCCTCGAGCAGCAGCAGGCGGCTCTGGACGAGCACGCCATCGTCAGCATTACCGATACCCGCGGCGTGATCACCTACGCCAACCGCAAGTTCTGTGAAATCAGCGGTTACAGTGAGCGCGAACTGGTCGGCCAGAATCACCGTCTGATCAGTTCCGGGCGCCACCCACGCGAATTTTTTGTCGAAATGTGGCGCACCATCGCCGCCGGCGACGTCTGGCACGGCCAGGTGTGCAACCGGCGCAAGGACGGCAGCCTGTACTGGGTCGACTCCACCATCGTGCCCTTCTACGGCCCGGACGATCAGCCCTACCAGTACGTCTCGATCCGTACCGACATCACCCCGGCCAAGGAGGCGGAGGAGGCCCGGCGAATCAGCGAAGAGCGTCTGCGCCGCGGCCAGGCCTACGCCAACATCGGCATGTGGGACTGGAACATCCGTACCGGCGAACTCTACTGGTCCGAGCGCATTGCGCCGCTGTTCGGCTTTGCCGAAGGCGAACTGGAGACCACCTACGAGAACTTTCTCCAGGCGGTACACCCGTTGGACCGGCAGCGGGTGGTCGATGCGGTCGAGGCCTGCGTGGAGCGGGGCGCCGACTACCGCATCGAGCACCGGGTGGTGTGGCCCGACGGCACGGTGCGCTGGCTGCTGGAGATGGGCGACGTGCAGCGAGCGGCGGACGGCTCGCCGCTGCACATGCTCGGCGTGGTGCAGGACGTGACCGAGCGCAAGCTGGCCCAGTTCGCCCTGGAGGCGAGCGAGCAGCATCTGAAGGAGGCGCAAAGCATCGGCCACATGGGGAACTGGTCGTGGGACGTGGCCAGCGGGCGCATCGGGTGGTCCGATGAAATCTACCGTATCTTCGGCTACCAGCCCGGTGCCTTCGAGCCCACCTACGAGCGTTTCTTCGCCACCGTCCATCCGGACGACGTGGCACGGGTGAAGGAGTCGGAACAGCGCTCCTTCGCCATCGGCGAAAAACACAGCGTCGACCATCGCATCATCCGCCCGGACGGCAGCGTGCGCTGGGTCCACGAGGAAGCGGTGATGCTGCGCGACGCGGACGGCCGCCAGCTGAGTCTCAGCGGCACCGTCCAGGACGTCACCGAGCGCAAACTCTACGAAGAGGAGCTCGGTCAGTACCGGCGTGTCATCGAGGCCTCGGAGCAGGCGATCGGCGTGGCCGCTCTCGACGGCGCGCTCGTGTATGTCAATCCGGCCCACGAACGCCTGTTCGGTTACAGTGTGGTCGAGACCCTGGGGCGGCCCTGGACCGAGCTGGTGGACGATCCCGACGGGGCGGTGGTCCAGGAGCTGCGCGAATCGTTGGCGGCGGCGCGCGCTTGGAGCGGCATCCTCTGGGCCCGCGACCGTACCGGGCGCCGCTTCCCGCTGCACAGCACGGTCGGCCTGGTGAACGACGACAAGGGGATGCCGACCCACGCCTTCAACATCATGTACGACTTCAGTGCGGAGCAGGCGCGCCAGCAGGAGCTGCAGCGGGCGAAGGAGGAGGCCGAGGCGGCCAACCGCGCCAAGTCGGAGTTCCTTTCGCGGATGAGTCACGAACTGCGCACGCCGATGAACGCGATCCTGGGCTTTGCCCAGCTGCTCGAGTCCGACCCCGATGCGCCCCTCAACGAGACCCAGGTCGACAGCGTACAGCACATTCTCAAGGCCGGCTGGCACCTGCTGGAGCTGATCAACGAGGTGCTCGATTTGACTCGCATCGATGCCGGCCGGATCGAGCTGTGCCTGCAGCCGGTGGCGGTCGACGAGCTGATTGGTGAGTGCGTGGCGATGATCAACGCGGTGGCGGCACAGCGGGCGGTACGTATCGAGGGCTTGGAGGATGCCGGCTGCAGCGGCGCCCTGGTTCAGGCCGACCGCACCCGCCTGAAGCAGGTCCTGCTCAACCTGCTCTCCAACGCGGTGAAATACAATCGGGAGGGCGGCACGGTATCGATCCGTTGCCGCCGGCCGGAGGCCGCCCGCCTGCGCATTGAGGTGGAAGACACCGGGCCGGGCGTGGCGGAGGGGGATATCTGGCGTCTGTTCGAGCCGTTCGACCGGCTCGGCGCGGAGCAGAGTTCGGTCGAGGGGACCGGTATCGGCCTGAATATCACCCGCCGGCTGGTGGAGTTGATGGGCGGTGAGCTGGGGATGGCCAGCCGGGTCGGAGCGGGAAGCCGCTTCTGGGTCGATCTGCTGCTGGCCACCGATGCCGGGATGGAAACGGACGGAAGCGGGCACGCAGGGGCAGAGGTGCCCTTCCGGGTCTTCTACGTCGAGCCGGACGGCGCCAGCGCGAAGTTGATGGCGCAGATGCTGCTGCGTCATCCGACGGTCGAGCTGAAGGCCGTCAAGGACACGGTGCTGGCCCGCAGCCTGCTGCGCAGCCGCAGGCCCGACCTGATCGTGTTGGGCAGCGGTATCGAGCCGGCGGCGCAGGCGCGTCTGCGCGCAGGGCTGGACGAGGACGGGGTCACGCGGGATATTCCGCTTGTCGCCCTGGTCGCCGACGCCGAATCGGCGGAGGCGGTGCCATACGCCGACGCAGTATTTGCGGTGCCGCTGGATCAGGGTGCCTTCCTGGCGGCGCTGGAGAGGCTGATCGCGGCCAAGGCGAAGGCCTAATAAAAAACAACAGGGGTTGTCCCATGGGTAGTGCGCTGAACGCGGTTGGGATCAAGCAGGCCAAGGTCATGATCGTCGACGACGAGCCCACCAACGTGAAACTGCTGGAGAAGATCCTCATCGCCGATGGCTACCAGCATGTGGTCGGGCTCAGTGATCCGCGTGAGGCCGAGGACCTTTACCGTTCGCTGTGCCCCGACCTGGTGCTGCTCGACATCAACATGCCGTATCTGGACGGCTTCCAGCTGCTGGAGCGGCTCGGGCTGGTGGAGGAGGGCAGCTATCTGCCGGTGCTGGTGCTGACCGCCCAGGCCGACCATGCAACCCGCCTGCGTGCCCTCGAATTGGGAGCGCGCGATTTCGTCACCAAGCCCTTCGATCGGCTGGAGGTGCTCAGCCGGATCCGCAACCTGATCGAGGTGCGCATGCTGCACAATCAGGTGCGGGAACAGAACCGCCAGTTGGAGGATCGGGTGCTGGAGCGGACCCGCGAGCTGGACGAAACCCGCACCGAGATCATTCGCCGCCTTGGCCGTGCGGCGGAGTACCGCGACAACGAGACCGGTCTGCATATCATCCGCATGAGCAAGTTCTCGCACCTGCTGGCGCTGCAGGCGGGCCTCGGCGAATCCTTCGCCGAAAG
>CAZMMH010000240.1:0-4243 GCA_964567315.1 uncultured Gammaproteobacteria bacterium | reverse complement strand
ATTCGGTGTAGGTGAGGGCGATCGGCACGCCGTTCCAACGCGCCTGCAGGTGGTCGGCGTCCAGCTCCAGGGCGCCGATCCGTTCGACCCGGGACTGTTCGCGGGCCCCCTCCTTGAGCTCGAGAATGCGAAACAGCGAGCCGACCCGCTCGGCCAGAAAGGCCAGGGAGACCGGCTTGGCCTGATAGTCCCAGGCCCCCAGGCGCAGGCCGGAGATGCGGTCGATGTCGTCCACCCGGCTGGTGAGGAAGATCACTGGCAGGCCGGGGCGGCGCACCAGCAGCTCGCGGCAGAGGTCGAAGCCGCCGTCCACCTCGTCGCCGAGCATGATGTCGAGGATCGCCAGGTCCGGCGGCGATTCCTCGAAGCCGGCCAGGGCCGAGGCGCGATCGGCGTAGCTGGCCACCCGGTAACCGCGCCGGGAGAGGGCGTCGACGTAGTTGCGGCGCTGGTCGGGGTCGTCCTCGACGATGGCGATGGTGCGGGACATCTCAGGGTCCTAACGGAATTCTGCAGGCACAACTCTACCCGATCGACGGGTCCAAGTTGAGGCGCGTCGAGTCTTGTCCAGAATTCCTCCATTTTTTCTCCAAGGCTTCCCAAAGAATCCAGGCGGTCCGCCTGCTGGAATAGGCACCGTGCCCCAAGGGCCACCGGCGCAGAGAGGAACCGCCGCGCAAGCGGACCCCGCCAGGGACGGCGGCGCTGGATCAAATTCACGAGGAGAGAGCCATGAAACCACGTCAGCTGTTCGCCGCCCTCGCTATGAGCGTTGCCTCTGCCAGCGCCTGCGCGGCCGTGCCGGGCGCCTACGACACCACCTCCGGGGTGCTGCTCGGGCTTGCCGTCGGCGGTCCGGTCGGGCTGTTCCTGGGCGGCCTGGTGGGCGGCTGGCTGCGCCGCGACCGGGAACTGGAGGCGGAACTGGAAATGGTGCGCCGGGACCTGGCGGCGATCCGCATGCGTGAGAGCCGCAGCCGCCCACGGGTGCTGGCGCGACGTCCGCCGGCCCTGCACGCGGTTTGAGGAGGGGACGGCCATGCAACTGCAATTCGTGCCCGTGAGAGACGAGCAGCTATTCGATACCGGCGAGGCCTTCCGCGCCACCCTGGTGCCGTTCAGCCTGGATTTCGACTGCCACCACTGGCTACAGCAGGACGCCGAGCGTCCCGCCGCCGACAAGGGGAGCGAAAATGTCCCGCCAAAGCCTTAGCCACCACCCCCTGAATCCCTGGCACTGCGCGGCCCTGGTCTGGCTGCTCGGTGCCCTGGGCCTGGCCCTGCTGCTGGCCGCGCCTTCGGCGCGTGCCATGGAGACGGGCGAGGCCAGCCGCGGCACCCTGCTGCTGCAGGGCGAGGACGGCCAGCGGCACCCGGCGCCCACCCTCGACACCGATGTGCAGATGCAGGTGACCGCGATGCTGGCCCGGGTCACCGTGCGCCAGACCTTCCGCAACCCGGGCGACCGCTGGGCCGAGGGGATCTACGTCTTTCCCCTGCCGGAGAACGCGGCGGTCGACCACATGCGCATGAAGGTGGGTGAGCGGGTCATCGAGGGGCAGATCCGCGAACGCCAGGCGGCGCGCAAGCAGTATGAGCAGGCCAAACAGACGGGCCGGCGCGCGGCCCTGGTGGAACAGCGGCGGCCCAACATCTTCACCACCGCGGTGGCCAACATCGCGCCCCACGGCGAGGTGACGGTGGTGATCCAGTACCAGCAGGCGGTGAGCTGGCGCGACGGCCGTTTCAGCCTGCGTTTCCCCACCGTGGTCGAGCCGCGCTACATCCCGGGCACGCCGATTCGGGAAAAGGTACAGCTCGGCACCCAGGGCTGGGCCCGCGACACCGACCAGGTGCCGGACGCGAGCCGCATCACCCCGCCGGTGCGCAAGCCGGAACAGGGGCCGATCAATCCGGTGCATATCCACGTGGACCTGGCGCCGGGCTTCCCGCTGGCCTCGCTGGCGAGCCCCTACCACCGGATCACCACCCACGAGAGTGCGGACGACCACTACACCATCGACCTCGCCTCCGGCCAGGTGCCGGCGGACCGCGACTTCGTTCTGCAGTGGACGCCGTTGCCTGGCAAGGCGCCCAAGGCGGCCCTGTTCACCCAACACGGCGGCGATGGCGACTACGCCCTGCTGCTGTTGATGCCGCCGGGCAAGGAGACCCTGGCGAAACAGGCCGGCTACCGCGATGTCACCTTCGTCATCGACACCTCCGGCTCCATGGGCGGCACCTCGATCCACCAGGCCAAGGCGGCCCTGCAGCTGGGTCTGGACGGGCTCAAGCCCACGGACCGCTTCAACGTGATCGAGTTCAACAGCAACACCCGCAGCCTGTTCCCGGCGGTGGTTGACGCCACTCCGGGCAACCTGGCCCGGGCCAAGGCCTGGGTCGACTCCCTGGACGCCAACGGCGGCACCGAGATGCTGGCGGCGCTCAATGCCGCCCTCGGCGGTCAGCGCGACGGCCGCCGGCTGCGTCAGGTGGTGTTCCTCACCGACGGCGCGGTGGGCAACGAGGACGCCCTGTTTCGGGTGATCAAACAGCGCCTCGGCGATGCGCGCCTGTTCACCGTCGGCATCGGTTCGGCGCCCAACGGCCACTTCATGACCAAGGCCGCCGAGTACGGCCACGGCAGCTACACCTACATCGGCTCCAGCAACGAAGTGCTGGCGCGCATGGGCGAGCTGCTGAAGAAGCTGGAATACCCGGCCCTGACCCACATCCGGGTGGAGCTGCCCGGCGACGCCAAGGCTGAAATCTATCCGCGGCCGCTGCCAGATCTCTATCTGGACGAACCGCTGCAGCTGGTACTGCGGGCCGACCAGCTGCCGTCCAGGCTGCTGGTGCGCGGCGAGTTCGGCAACCGTCCGTGGCAGGTCGAGGTGGGCCTGGGCACCAAGGGCGACCGCCCCGGGGTGGCGGTGCAGTGGGCCCGGGCCCGGATTGCCTCGCTGATGGACCGCTATCGCGAGGCGGGCGATCAGGCCAGGCGCATGACGGCGCGCGACGCGGTGCTGAAGACCGCTCTGGCCCACCACCTGGTCAGCCGCTTCACCAGCCTTGTGGCGGTGGACAAGACCCCGGCCCGGCCCGCCGGCCAGCCCCTCGACAGCCATGCCCTGGAGACCAATCTGCCCGCCGGCATGCAGTACAAGAAGGTCTTCGGTATGGCCCGGACGGCCACCCCGGCGGAGTTGGAGCTGCTGCTCGGGGCCCTGGCCCTGCTGGCTGCGGCCCTGCTGGCCCGCCGCTCCCGGGGCGCGGCATGAGCGCCCGGCGGCGGTTGGGCGTGGCCCTGCTGGCCGCCGCCGGCCTCTGGCTGCTGGCGGCCGGCGGCTGGATCCACGCCAAGGCCTGGCTGGCCCAGGCGCTGCTGGAGCGGGCCTGGAACGAGAGCCTGGCCCACGGCGGGCCGGAAAAGCCCTGGCCCTGGGCCGACACCTGGCCGGTGGCGCGGATGGAGGTGCCGGCGGAAGGGGTGGAGCTGATCGTGCTGGCCGGCGACAGCGGCCAGGCCCTCGCCTTCGGCCCGGGTCATACCGGCGGAAGCGCCATGCCGGGGCAGGGGGGCACGGTGCTGATCAGCGCCCACCGGGATACCCAGTTCCGTTTCCTGCGGCGGCTCCACATCGGCGAGGCGATCTGTCTGCAGACCCGCGCCGGGCGTTTCGTCTATCGGGTCGACGGCGCCCGTGTGGTGGATTCGCGCACAACCCGGGTGGCCGACGACCGTGCCGGCGGCGAGCGGCTGGTGCTGGTGACCTGTTATCCGTTCAACGCCATCGTTCCGGGCGGGCCGCTGCGCTACGTGGTGACGGCGACGCGCCAGGGGCGGGTCGAGTTATGAGTATGTGAATTCCCGCCGTGGTCCTCCTTGGGGCGCCTTGCGCCCCTTTTTTGTCTTGAGCGGCACGCCGTTCGCCCCTGCGGGGCACATGCCCTATATTGGGCCGCAATCCTTCTTGCCGGAGCCGCTTCGCCGTGCACATGGACCCGATCATGCCGCCTCTGGTCGCCGTGCTGCTCGGCGTGCTGCTGACTGGCATGCTGCTGCACCGCCTGCGCCAACCCCACGTGGTCGGCTACCTGCTGGCCGGTGTGGCCATTGGCCCGGCCGGCCTCGGCCTGGTCAGCGATCCCAGCGTGCTCTCGCGCTTCGGTGCCCTCGGCGTGGTACTGCTGCTGTTCTTCGTCGGCATGGAGCTCTCGCCGCGGCGGCTGCGTGAGAGCT
>CAZMMH010000239.1:0-4255 GCA_964567315.1 uncultured Gammaproteobacteria bacterium | reverse complement strand
CAGTTCCCGCTCGATGCGGTAGCCGGGGATGCTCATGCTGGACTCCTTCGTTGCTCGTCGTTGGGGCCGGGTGGGTTGCCCGGCGCTTGGCTCACGCCCGCCGGGACGCGCTGGGCGCCCGGTCTGCTGCGGGGCGGCCCGCTATTGCGCCCCGACCTTCACGGCGTCGAGCTTGCTGCGGCGCAGGAACCGGTCGCCCGTGGGGTCTTTGATCGCGCTCAGCACCCGGTAGCTGGTCTGGACCTGCCGCTGGGTGGTCCCGGCGGCGGTCTTCAGCACCAGAACCCATGCGCGCCGATACTCGCCCGCAACGCCGTTGGGGCCCAGCTCGTCGCGGCTGAGGTCCATCTGGGCGGCCAGTGGTCCCCCGTGGCGGGTGGTTTCGCGTTGCCAGCCGGGGTGGTCCGGGCCGCGGGTGAAGCGCACGAGCTGCTGCACCTGCCCGGCGTCGGCGAGCCGCACGATGCGCTTTTCGTCGGCCTTGAGGGCGGCTCCCGCGGGCGCTGGCGTGACGGCGGCGAGGTGCGCCGGGGCGGCGACCACCAGACGCTCGGGGCGATGCGTCCAGGCGAGCCGCAGCGGCCCGGACCCGGGGGCGACGCGCGCCAGGGTGAGCGGGCCGAAGGATTCTGTCTCGGCCCCAGACACGCTCAACCCCTGCGTGCCAAGGACGACGAGGGTCAGCCGCCCGTCGGCCGCGTCGCGGTACACCGTCTCGCCACGGTCCGAGAGCTGCGTGCGGCCGAGGTCCAGCAGGGGATCGCCGAGCCCGCGGGCGAGGGCCAGGGCGATGGCGCCGAGGTCCGGCTGCGCGCGCACCACCTGGGCGGGCGCGGCATGCCACCAATCCGGCGCGGCGGTGCCGGCGCAAAAGGCGTCGACCGCCAACCGGAAGGCCGGGGTGATGGCGCGGTCGCGCTTCCACAGGGTCCACGTCTGACCGCCCTGCTCGAAGCGGACGCGGTCGCCGACCCGCAAGATGGCGTCCAGGGCCTCGGCCAGGTGCGGGTCCTGGGCCAGGGCCTGGTGCTCGGCCGGCGTCAGCCGCACCTTGACCTCCACCGGCCTGGCGACCCGCTGCGCGCCATAGCGGCGGGCCTCGCGGCGCAGGGCCGCGGCGGCGTCCATCCAGGTGTTGTCGTAGCGCAGCTGGCGCTGGGTCAGGGGCACGACCACCTCGAGAGGCTTCTTGCTTCCGCCGACGGGAACGGAGAAGGTGCGCTCGCCGGTCAGCCGGGTCAGGGCGTCGAGGTCCTTGACCCCATGCACCTTGTAGGTGCCGGGTTTCAGGCCGTCGATGCGCGGAGCGGCCGCGTCCAGCGGCTCGTCACCGAACAGGATCTGGCCGCCCGCTGGTCGCGTGGCAAAGCGCACGTCCGCGACGGGTGTCGGGGCCTTTTCGAGCCGGAAGGTCAGTCTGGTCGGTTGCCCCGCGGCGACCGTTACCGTCTTTTCCTGGCTGAGAAAGCCGGCCGCGCTCACCGCGACCTTATGGTCGCCGGCTTTCACCTGGGTCGTGAGCGGGAGTGCCCCAACGGGCGCACCGTCCAGACTCACCTCGGCCCCGGCGGGCTGCCCCCGCAGCGCGAGCACGCCGTTGCCTTGGCCAAAGCGGATCAGGACCCGCTCACGGGCACCGGCCTGGAGCTCGAATGCGACACGCGTCGGCGGGTAACCCGCCTCTTCGGCCCGTGCCCGATAGCTGCCGGGTTTCAGCTTCACCGGGGTGCCGGCCTGCACGCGCTGGCCGCCAGGCTCCAGGGTGACGGTGCCGCCGGGCGGATCGGTCGCGATGGTCACCTCCCCGAGCTTGTTCCCCGGGCCTTCGGGCATGGTCAGACAGCCGGCCAACAAGATGACCAGTAAGGATGAGAACAGGATGCGCATGGGCGGCCCCCTCAGTTCAGGCTGTGGCGGTCGTTGGCGAGGAACTCCGGCCAGGCGGCCTGGCCCTTGCCGGTGGTCCGGTTGATACCGAAGGCGGTGATGCCGTCTTTCAGACCCGCGGCCACGATCTCGAGCAGTCGGTCGTTGTTGAGGTCGCCGTACACCGGGGAGGCGGTGAAGCCCGCGCTGGAGAGGGCTGCGGAGAGGATGGGACGCCCGCGGTTCATGTCGATGATCTGCAGCCGGCCTGTCTTGTCGAGGACGATCAGATCCTTCAGACCGTCGCCGTTGGCGTCGAAGAGGGCCGGGGTGGCCTGCACCTCGGCGCCGAGGGCGGCGCTCCAGATCTCGTCCCCGGTGGTGCCGTCGAGGACGTGGATGTCGCCGCTTTGGGCAACGGCGATCACGTCCGGCCTGCCGTCGCCGTTGGCGTCGGTGATCACCGGGCTGGCGAAGAAGGGTTTGCCGACGGCCACCCGCCAGGCCACGCGGCCGTTGTCGGCCCGCAGCGCGACCACGTCCTGTTCCGTGGCCACCACGACGAGCCCCTCATCGGCATAGACGGGCGACGCATAAAGGACAGGGCCCACCGCGGCCTCCCACAGGACCCAGGCTCGTTTGCCCTGAGCGGACACGGCGAGCACTTGACCGCTGTCGCTGACCGAGACGAAGTCCGTCAGCCCGTCGCCGTTGAGATCCGCCGCCAGCGGACTGCCGACGACTTTGCCCTTGGTCGTGGCGGCGGTGTCCCACAGCTTCCAGCCGCGTTTGCCGTCCAGCGCCACCAGGCCTTTGGCGGTGGTGGGCACGATGGCGTCGGGCACCCCGTCGGCGTTCACGTCTTCCACGGCAGGGCGATTCAAGACCGAGCCCAGCCCGAGGTCGCTCGCCGAGGTCCACAGCTTCTGGCCCCGTCCGTTTATGGCGGCGACCAGCCCCGCGTTGGTGGCGACCAGCACGTCGCTGATGCCGTCGCCGGAGAAGTCGGCGACGGCCAGCGGCGCAAGGATGCGGTCGGAGACATCGGTCTCGAAGATCTTCTTGCCCCCCTGGCCGTCCAGCGCGAGCACGAAGCCGTTGGCATCGCCCAGAACCACATCGAGAAAGCCGTCGCCGTTGACGTCGGCGATGACCGGCGTGCTCGGCGCCTGCCGGCCCTGGATCTGCTGCGCCCAAACTTTTCCGCCCTGAAGCTTGGCCTCGATCTGCCGCGTGGCGGCTAGGGTGGTGCCGTCGTGGAAGAGGTAGCCGCCCACACCAAGCCCCACGACCAGGAAGCCGACGAGGGCATAGGTCCAGGCCGGTATGCCCCCTTTCTTGGCGGCGGAATGGATGGAGGTGGGGGGTGGCCCGTCCACGCCCGGCATGGCCCGCGTGCCGCCGCGGCTCGCCAAGATCTCGAAGCGCAGCTCGACGCTACCGAAGCGGAGCGTGTCGCCGGCCTTGACCACACCGTGGGTGACCCGCTTGCCGTTGACGAAGGTGCCGTTGGTGGAGCCGAGGTCCTGCACGGCCCAGCTCCCGCCCGCTTCGGACAGACGGGCGTGGCTGCCGGAGACGGTGGCGTCGTCGATCACGATGGCGTTGTCGGGACCGCGCCCCACGGTGGCGCCCGTCGCGACGTCCTCCCGTCGCCCCGCCTCCCCCCCGGATACGAAGGCGAGGGTCGGGCCGGCCGCCGGCATGACGCGCGTGCCCGAGCCGCCCGCCGCCGCGCGGATATGGGTGTCGCCAACCGCGGAACGGACCACGGTGGCACGCCCCCCGGGGGCAGGTCCCTCGACCGCGAGCTCGTTGCGGTCGAACGCGACGATGTCGCCGGCCTTGAGCGCCTGTGTGCCCGTCACCCGCTTGCCGTTGACGAAGGTGCCGTTGGCGGAGCCCAGATCGCGGACCGCCAGGGCGCCGTCCGCAGGCTCGATCTCGGCGTGACGGCGGGAGACCTCATCGGAGGGAATGACGATGTCGCAGGACTCGTCGCGCCCCACCACGAGCTTGCCGGCGACGGCTTGCGTCTTGCCCTGCACCAGACCCGATCGGCCTTTCAGCAGCCACTCGCCGACTGCCGGACGCACCCGGGTCGCACCGGCGCCCGCCCGGCTAATGTCGGCATCGGAGACGGCGCGGCGTACCTGCGTCGGGCGCCGGCCGGCGGGGTCCACCACCTCCGCCTGGACGCTGTCGAAACGCACCCGGTCCCATGGTTTGAGCTCCTGCCGCCCGGTGATGCGCTTGCCGTTGACGAAGGTGCCGTTGGCGGTCGCCAGATCCACCAGGAAGACCCGCCCGTTTTCCGTCTGGATCTCGGCGTGGAAGCCCGAGACGCCGTCGTCGCCGAGCACGACGTTGTTGCCGGCATCCCGGCCGA
>CAZMMH010000238.1:0-4265 GCA_964567315.1 uncultured Gammaproteobacteria bacterium | reverse complement strand
AGAGCAGGCCGAGCAGGGTCAGCAGGATCTTGCCGCCGGCGATGCGCATGGAGAGGAGCTTGGGCCGGTTGGTCGGTTCGCTCATGTCGAGGGCGGCGATGCACTGGGGAATGCCGCTGCCCTCGGTGCCGGGGAGGTAGTTGTGGGTGAGCCAGGCCGCGAGCCCCAGGCCGAGGGGGCAGATGACGAAGGCGGCGTAGGGCCAATGGTCGATGACTGCGCGGAAACCCTCGTTGGCGTAGTCGGCACTCATGGCGAACAGGCTGGCGGTGAGGCCGAGGCCAATCGCGCCGCCCCAGAAGATCAGGCGCGTTTTCCAGGCGTCGGGGGAGAGCAGGCGTTTCTTGTGGTGATGCAGTCGGCGCAGCAAGGCCTTCCTCCCTGAGCGGCCTGCGCGCCGTGCGCGCCGGGAGGGGACGCGCCGGCGACCGCAAGCACATTAGAGTTCACTGATAAACTTATGTATTTCAAATAGTTGACACGCGTCCGTGGCGCTCGGTAGAGTGCGCCTCAACAACAAGAACACGTGCCGGCGGCTCCGCGCCGCAAGTCACGGATTATAACAACAAGAGCTCACCACCAATGCATTAAGCGGCTTAGGCCGCTTTTTTGTTTTCTAGTTCCCCTGTCGTCCGGACGCTTTCGCCGCCGCTCCCCTTGCCCGTATGATGTGCCTTTGGCCCCGCGCGGGGCAGGTACGGGAGGCACGGGGTTCATGATCAGGGTCGGTATCGTCGGCGGCACCGGGTACACCGGGGTCGAGCTGTTGCGCCTGCTGGCGCAGCATCCGGAGGTGGAGCTGTCGGTGATCACCTCGCGTTCCGAGGCCGGCATGCCGGTGGCCGATATGTTCCCGAACCTGCGCGGCGAGGTGGAGCTGGCCTTCAGCGAGCCCGATCCCGCGGCCCTGTCGGCCTGCAACGTGGTCTTCTTCGCCACCCCCAACGGCATCGCCATGGGCATGACCCGGGAACTGCTGGAGGCCGGGGTGCGGGTGATCGACCTGGCGGCGGACTTCCGCCTCAAGGATCCGGCCGAGTGGGAGCGCTGGTACGGCATGCCTCACGCCTGTCCGGAGCTGCTGGCGGAGGCGGTCTACGGCCTGCCCGAGGTGAACCGCGAGGCGCTGCGTGGCGCCCGTCTGGTGGCCAATCCCGGCTGCTACCCGACCGCGGTGCAGCTCGGCTTTCTGCCGCTGATTGAAAACGGCCTGGTGGATGCCGGGCGCCTGATTGCCGACTGCAAGTCCGGGGTCAGCGGCGCCGGGCGCAAGGCGGCGGTGGGTACCCTGCTGGCCGAGGCCAGCGAAAGCTTCAAGGCCTATGCCGTGCCCGGCCACCGTCACCTGCCGGAGATCCGCCAGGGGCTGGCGCTGGCCCACGGCGGGGCAGTGGGCCTCACCTTCGTGCCCCACCTGACGCCGATGATCCGCGGCATCCACGCGACCCTGTACGCCACCGTGACCGGTAGCGCCGACGAACTGCAGGCGCTGTATGAGCGCCGCTATCGGGAGGAGCCGTTCGTCGACGTGCTGCCGCCGGGCGCCCATCCCGAGACCGGCAGCGTGAAGGGTTCCAACATGTGCCGGCTCGCCCTGCACCGCCCCCAGGGCGGCGATACGCTGGTGGTGTTGTCGGTGATCGACAACCTGGTCAAGGGCGCGGCCGGCCAGGCGGTGCACAACATGAACCTGATGTTCGGCCTGGATGAGCGCGCCGGCCTGCGTGGCATCGCGTTGATGCCGTGAGCGGGGTGGTGCGGTGAGATCGCGGCCCAAGGCCGTGCGCATGGTGGTGACGCCCCACGGGGCGTGGCGCCGTCCGGGCACATGGCTGCTCGCCCTGTTGCTGCTGGCGCTGCTGGCCGCGGGCATGTTCTATCTCGGCGAGCGCAGCGTCGGCTTCGACCGCCTGGCCCTGGGTGGGGAGCTGGGCCAGGTGCAGGCGCGGCTGGCCGCCCTGCAACAGGAGCGCAATAGCCTGCGGGACAAGGTGGCGGCGCTGGAGCGCACCGGCCGGGTCGACGGCGAGGCCTATGCCGGGGTGCGCGACCAGCTGCGCAACCTACAGGGGGAGAACCTGGAACTGCGCGAGGAAATTGCCTTCTACCGCGGCATCGTGGCGCCGGGCGAGGCGGGCACCGGGCTCGGTATCCAGAGCCTGGACTTCCATTCGGCAGGCGCGCCGCGGGTCTACCATTACAAGCTGGTGCTGACCCAGGTGCTGAGTCGGCGCGACGCGGTCCACGGCCGGATCAGCGTCAGCGTCAACGGGCTGCTCGGCGGCAAGCCGGTCAGCCTCGGCCTGGAGCAGATCTCGCCGAAACATGAGAAGTCGCTGGCCTTCGCCTTCAAGTATTTCCAGAAATTCGAGGGCGACGTGGCCTTTCCCCAGGGTTTCAAGCCCCAGGGCGTGCAGGTGGTGGTGGACCCTGCCGGCAGGGGTCGGGACAAGGTGACCCGGCACTACGACTGGAGCGCGCTGACGTCCGGCTGAGGCGGGTGGCGGCTCGGGGCCGCTCGCTGATATAGTTGGAGCAACGGCCGCGACGGCGGTCTTCTTCGTCCCAGGGGTGCGGCCCCCAGGAGATCGAGCATGTTTGGCAAGGGCAACAAGCGCAAATCGGTGGCTAAGATCAGCTCCCTGATCGGCAGCAACACCGAGGTGTCGGGCGACGTGGTGTTCAGCGGCGGCCTGCACGTGGACGGCAAGATCAAGGGCAACGTCATCTCCCATGACGATAACGCCGTGCTGACCATCAGCGACCACGGCGTCATCGAGGGGCAGGTCAGGGTTGCCTGCGTGGTGCTCAACGGCACGGTGACCGGCGACGTGCACGCCAGCGAGCGTATCGAGCTCGCATCGCGCGCCAGCGTCACCGGCAACGTTTATTACAACCTGCTGGAGATGGCCATGGGGGCCGAGGTCAACGGCTCGCTGGTGCACCGCAAGGAGGATGCCCCGGCCGCCGCGCCGGCAGCGCCCACCCCGCTCAAGGACGCCGTCGGCGATTCTTGACTAATTTGATTGGGTTTTGCATAATTTCGATCAGCGCGCCGAGGGCGCAGACAAATCCTATTCGGAGAATTTGATCATGACCATGACTGCAAGCGAACCGCAAACCGCTTCCCCGCTCGTTTTCAGTGACAGCGCCGCGGCCAAGGTGAAGGGCCTGATCGAGGCCGAGGGCAATCCGAGCCTGATGCTGCGGGTGTTCGTCACCGGCGGTGGCTGCTCCGGCTTCCAGTACGGCTTCACCTTCGACGAAAACGTCAACGACGGCGACACCAAGGTGGAAAAGGACGGCGTCACCCTGCTGATCGATCCGATGAGCTTCCAGTACATGGTGGGTGCCGAGATCGACTACACCGAGGACCTGCAGGGCGAGCGCTTCGTGATCCGCAACCCCAACGCCACCACCACCTGCGGCTGCGGCTCCTCCTTCTCGACCACCTGATCGCCGACCCTCCGCGGCCAGCGATTCAAGGGCGCCCCGGGGGGCGCCCTTTTTTGTTGCCGGCCGCCCTCTGGAGCGGCTCTGAAGCGCTCTGTTAAACTAACCGTTTCCGCGTACGAGGAGCAGTACGTCATGAGTGAGTACCTGCCGGGCCTGGCCGGCGTTCCCGCCACCAAGTCCAATATCTCCGACATCGACGGCGAAAAGGGCATTCTGACCTACCGCGGTTACCGGATCGAGGATCTGGCCGCCGCGAGCTGCTTCGAGGAGACTGCCCTCCTGCTGCTGGACGGCAAGCTCCCCGCGCGTGCGCGGTTGCAGGAGTTCGACCGCCAGCTACGTGCCAACCGCCGGGTGAAGTTCCACATCCGCGAAATGATGCGCAACCTGCCCGAGAGCGGCCACCCGATGGAGATGCTGCAGACCGCCATCGCCAGCATCGGCATGTTCTACCCGGGTCACGAGTGCCTGACCGGCAGCGACGCCTGTCACGACCTCGACTACATCCACAACATGACGGTGAAGATCCTCGCTCACATGGGCACCCTGGTCGCCATGTGGGAGCACATCCGCAACGGCTACGATCCGATCCCGCCGCGCACCGATCTCTCCTATGCCGAGAACCTGCTCTACATGTTCACCGGCGAGCAGCCCGATCCGCTGCTGGCGCGGATCCTCGACGTCTGTCTGATCCTGCACGCCGAGCACACCATCAACGCCTCCACCTTCTCGGTGCTGGTCAACGCCTCGACCCTGGCCAGCCCCTACAGCGTCGTTTCGGCGGCGATCGGTGCGCTGTCCGGCCCGCT
>CAZMMH010000237.1:0-4292 GCA_964567315.1 uncultured Gammaproteobacteria bacterium | reverse complement strand
GCAGCACCAGGATGATCGAGGGCGGGATGATCTGACCCAGGGTGCCGGAGGCGCAGATCACCCCGCAGGAGAGGGCCGGGTCGTAGCCGCGCTTGAGCATGGTCGGCAGGGAGAGCAGGCCCATGGTGACCACGGTGGCGCCGACGATACCGGTGCTGGCGGCGAGCAGCGTGCCCACCAGCACCACCGAGATGCCCAGGCCGCCGCGTAACGGACCGAACAGCGCGGCCATGGTGTCGAGCAGGTTCTCGGCCACCTTGGAGCGCTCCAGCATCACCCCCATGAAGACGAACAGCGGCACCGCGGTCAGGGTGGTGTTGCGCATGGTGCCGTAGATGCGGTTGGGCAGGGCCTCGAGGAAGGCGCTATCGAAGTGGCCGCTGAGGATGCCGATGCCGGCCGCCGCCAGCGAGGTGCCGGCCAGGGTGAAGGCCACCGGGTAGCCGAGCATCAGTACCACGCAGACGGCGAGGAACAGTGCCAGGGGGATCAGCTCCGCGGAGAGACTCATACCTCGGGCTCCCCGTCCGCCGGCGGCGGTGTCTCCTCCGGGTGGCCGCGCAGTACCAACGCCGCGCGCAGCGCCTGGGCCAGGCCCTGCACCGCCAGCAGCGCCGGCATCACCAGGATTGCGCTCTTGAGCAGAAACACCCCGGGCAGGCCGCCCACGTCACGGGAGCCCTCGTGCAGCCGCCACGACTCCGCCACGTAGCCCCAACTGCTCCAGAAGATGAAGCCACAGACCGGCAGCAGCAGGCAGAGCACGCCGAACAGGTCCACCGCGGCGCGGCCGCGGGGCCCGAATTTCTGGTAGAAGATGTCGACCCGCACGTGGCCCTCGTGCTTGAGGGTGTAGGCGGCCCCCAGCAGGAAGACCAGGGCGTGCAGGTAGAGGATGGAATCCTGGACCGCGATCGAGCCCAGGTCGAACAGCTTGCGCGCCACCACCACGCCGAAGGTGACCAGTACCACCCCCAGCAGCAGCCAGGCCACGGCCCGGCCGCTCCACTCGGCGACCGCCTCCAGGCGGCGGACCGCACGCTCCATGCTACGGACCCCGCGGGTCATCGGGACCCTCGTCCGTCGGTGCCGGCCGGGCGGCGAGCTTGCGGCAGGAAATGCTGTGACATCAAGAATCTGCGACCTCGTTCAAGGCCGCAGATTCTAACAGCTTTTTCGCGGAATTCGGCCGGGCGCTACCAGCTGAGCAGGACCCAGCCGGGGATCTTCATGTCCGTCTCGAGCCCTTCGCGGCGCGAGTCGAAACGGCCGTCGCCGTTGGTGTCGACGAGGTAGTAGGCGGGGCCCACCGAGGGTTGCACCTTGACCATGTAGAGACGGCCGTTGACCCGGTATTCGGTGACCTGCTCGTTATGCTCCTTGCGGATGGTGACCTCGGGCTCGATCGCCTGGCCGCTCTCCACATGGGCCGGCAGGGGCGGCGGCTCCGGCACCGGCTCGAGCTTCTGCTCGCCGGCGGCCAGTGCCGCTGTGCTGATGAGAAGGGAGGCGAGCAACAACTTGCGCATGCGTGGGATTCCCGTGGGTCAGAGCTCGAGGAGTATCTCCTGCTCCTCGGCGGACGGCTCGATGCCGCGATTTTCATAGAAGTTAAAAATAGCATCAACCACGTCTTCGGCTTTGTCCAGCACCAGGAACAGGTCGAGGTCGCCGGGGCTGATCGTCCCCTCGTTCACCAGGCTCTGCTTGAACCACTCCACCAGGCCGTGCCAGAACGGCGCGTGCACCAGGATAATGGGAATGCGCCGCGACTTGCCCGTCTGCACCAGGGTGAGGATCTCCGCCAGTTCGTCCAGAGTTCCGAAGCCGCCGGGCATCACCACGTAGGCGGCGGCATATTTCACGAACATCACCTTGCGCGAGAAGAAGTGGCGGAAGCTCAGGGAGATGTCCTGGTAGGGGTTGCCCTGCTGTTCGTGGGGCAGCTGGATGTTGAGCCCCACCGAGGGCGACTTGCCGGCATAGGCGCCCTTGTTGGCCGCCTCCATGATCCCCGGGCCGCCGCCGCTGACCACGGAAAAGCCGGCGTCCGAGAGCCGGCGCGCGATCTCCTCGGCCAGTTCGTAGTAGGGATGGTCGGGGCCGGTGCGGGCCGAGCCGAAGACGCTCACCGAGGGCGAGATCATCGCCAGCCGTTCAAAGCCCTCGACGAACTCGGCCATGATCTGGAACACCTTCCACGACTCGCGGGTGAGCATGGCGTCGTTGATCGGCGTCAGGCCGGGGTGGTGGGATTTCTTCGGATGCTTTTCCATGGAACGCTGCCTGCCTCGTTGGGGCCGTTTGCGCACGGCGCCCCTGCATAATACATAATGGTCGGCCACGCACGAGCCCGACCGGAGAGAGCATGAGCGACGCCCGCAAACCCCTGGTGCTGGTGGACGGCAGTTCCTATCTGTTTCGCGCCTTCCACGCCCTGCCGCCGCTGACCAATTCCCACGGCGAGCCCACCGGTGCGGTGTTCGGGGTGCTCAACATGCTGCGCAAGCTGTTGGCCGAGTATGCGCCGGAGCACGTGGCGGTGGTGTTCGACGCCAAGGGCAAGACCTTCCGCAATGACATGTACCCCGAGTACAAGGCTCACCGCCCGCCCATGCCCGACGACCTGCGGGTGCAGATCGAGCCGCTGCACGCGGCAATCCGCGCCCTGGGCCTGCCGATCCTGGTGGTCGAGGGGGTCGAGGCCGACGACGTCATCGGTACCCTGGCGAAACAGGCCGAAGCCAAGGGGATGCCGGTGCTCGTCTCCACCGGCGACAAGGACCTGGCCCAGCTGGTGGACGACAAGGTCACCCTGATCAACACCATGAACGACACCCTGATGGACGTGGCGGGGGTCAAGGCCAAGTTCGGCGTGCCGCCGGAGCGGATCATCGACTACCTCGCGCTGGTGGGCGACACCTCCGACAACGTGCCCGGGGTGCCCAAGGTGGGTCCCAAAACCGCGGTGAAGTGGCTGGAGCAGTACGGCACCCTCGACGAAATCGTCGCCCACGCCGACGAGGTGCAGGGCAAGATCGGCGACAACCTGCGGGCGAGCCTCGACCAGCTCGCCCTCTCCCGCGAGCTGGTCACCATCAAGTGCGACGTGGCGCTGGACCGGGGGCCCGCCGAGCTGACCCCGGCGGCGCCCGACACCGCCGCCCTGCGCGAGCTCTACGGTCGTCTGGAATTCAAGAATTGGCTGGCCGAACTATTGGGCGAGGCGCCGCCGGAGCCGGGTGCGCCGGCCGCGGCGGAGGCGGAGTACGAAACCGTACTCGGCCAGGCGGCCTTCGACGCCTGGGTGGCGCGGCTGGAGGCCGCCGAACTGTTCGCCTTCGACACGGAGACCACCAGCCTCGATTACATGGAGGCCGAGGTGGTCGGGGTCTCGTTCGCGGTCGAGCCCGGCCATGCCGCTTACGTGCCGGTGTCCCACGACTATCCCGGCGCGCCCGCGCAGCTCGGCCGCGACGAGGTGCTGGGCCGGCTCAAGCCGCTGCTGGAGGACCCGGCGCGGGCCAAGCTCGGCCAGCATCTCAAGTACGACGCCAACGTCCTGGCGAACCACGGCGTGAACCTGCGCGGGATCCGCTACGACACCATGCTCGAGTCCTACGTGCTCGACAGCACCGCCACCCGCCACGACATGGACTCGCTGGCCCTCAAGTACCTTGGCCACAAAACCATCCACTTCGAGGAGGTGGCCGGCAAGGGCGCCAAGCAGCTCACGTTCAATCAGGTCGCCCTGGAGGAGGCCGGGCCCTACGCCGCCGAGGATGCCGACGTGACCCTGCGCCTGCACCGGGCCCTGTGGCCGAAACTGGAGGCGGAGCCGCGCCTGCGCGCCCTCTTCGAGGAGGTGGAGATCCCGCTGGTGCCGGTGCTGGCGGCAATGGAGCGCGGCGGTGTGCTGGTCGACCGCCGGATGCTGGCGGAGCAGAGCGCCGAGCTCGGCAAGCGCATGCACGAGCTCGAGGCCCGCGCCTTCGACGAGGCCGGCGGGCCGTTCAATCTCGGCTCGCCCAAGCAGATCCAGGAGATCCTCTTCGAGCGCCTGGGCCTGCCGGTGTTGAAGAAAACGCCGAAGGGCCAGCCGTCCACCGCCGAGGACGTGCTTCAGGAGCTGGCCTACGACTACGCCCTGCCGCGGCTGATCCTGGAGCACCGCGGTATGGCCAAGCTCAAGTCCACCTACACCGACCGCCTGCCCGAGCAGATCAACCCCCGCACCGGCCGCGTCCACACCTCCTACCATCAGGCGGTGGCGGCCACCGGCCGCCTCTCCT
>CAZMMH010000236.1:0-4297 GCA_964567315.1 uncultured Gammaproteobacteria bacterium | reverse complement strand
GCTCCGGCCGGTTGTCGTTGATGTAATTGACCATGGCCGCCAGGGTGGTGGACTTGCCGGAGCCGGTCGGCCCGGTCACCAGCACCAGGCCGCGGATGTTGTTGGAAATGGTCTCGAACACCGGCGGGCAGCCGAGCTCCTGCAGGCTCTTGATCTGCGAGGGGATGGTCCGGAACACCGCGCCGGCGCCACGGTTGTGGTTGAACGCGTTGACGCGGAAGCGCGCCAGGTTGGGGATCTCGAACGAAAAGTCGGTCTCGAAGAACTCTTCGTAGTCCTTGCGCTGCTTGTCGTTCATGATGTCGTAGATCAACCCGTGCACCACCTTGTGCTCCAGCGCCGGGACGTTGATCCGCCTGACGTCGCCGTCGACGCGGATCATCGGCGGCAGGCCGGCCGAGAGGTGAAGGTCAGAGGCGTTGTTCTTGACACTGAAGGCCAAAAGTTCGGCGATATCCATGCGAGTCCCCAGGCGGCTGCAAGCTTGATATTGTTTGTTGGAAATTTAATGCGAAACGTGGCACCAAGTATAGTCCCTGCAGAATGACGCGAGATATGACCAATATCCCGGAACGCCTTGCCGCCGTGCGCGCCCGCATCGGGCAGGCCGAGGCGCGCTTCGGCCGCCGCCCCGGCTCGGCGCAGCTGCTGGCCGTGAGCAAACGCCAGCCGCTGGCGGCGCTGGAGGCGGCCGCCGAGGCCGGCCAGCGGCGCTTCGGCGAAAGCTACCTCCAGGAGGCCGAGGAGAAGTTGCCGGCCCTGGCGGACAGGGACCTGGAGTGGCACTTCATCGGCCCGATCCAGTCCAACAAGACCGCCGGCATCGCCGAGCGCTTCGACTGGGTCCACGGCGTCGACCGGGCCAAGATCGCCCGCCGCCTGAGCGAGCAGCGGCCGCCGGAACTGCCGCCCCTGGACGTCTGCCTGCAGGTCAACGTCAGCGGTGAGGCGAGCAAGTCGGGCGTCGACTTCGCCGACCTGGCGGAACTGGCGGAGACGGTCGCCGGCCTGCCGCGCCTGCGCCTGCGCGGCCTGATGTGCATCCCCCGGAGCGAAACCGAGTTCGAGCGCCAGCGCGAACCCTTCCGGCGCCTGCGCGAGGCCCTGGAACGGCTGAACGCCGCGGGTCATAATCTCGACACCCTCTCCATGGGCATGTCCGACGACCTGGAGGCGGCGATCGCCGAGGGGGCGACGCTGGTACGCGTCGGCACGGCAATCTTCGGCCGACGGGATTGAATCCGCCGGCCGGGGCCCCAATAAAGAATCGACCATGAAAAACACCACCATCAGCTTCATCGGCGGCGGCAACATGACCGGCAGCCTCGTCGGCGGCCTGGTCGCCGACGGCCTCGACCCGGACCGGATCTGGGTCTCCGACCCCGCACCCGGCCAGCGCGAGGGCATGCGCGCCAAGTGGCCGGTGCACTGCACCGCCGACAACCTGGAGGCAGCCGGCCACGGCGACCTGCTGGTGCTGGCGGTCAAACCGCAGATGGCCCGGGCAGTGTGCGAGGAGCTGGCGCCGACGGTGCAGCAGAACCGGCCGCTGGTGGTCTCCATCGCCGCCGGCCTGCGCGCCGGCGACCTGAGCCGCTGGCTCGGCGGCGACGTGGCCCTGGTGCGCAGCATGCCCAACACCCCGGCCCTGGTACAGAGCGGCGCCACCGCCCTGTGCGCCAACTCCCGGGTCAGCCGCGAACAGCGCGACTTGGCCGAAACCGTGCTGCGCGCCGCCGGCCTGACCCTGTGGGTCGAGGACGAGGCCCTGATGGACGCGGTCACCGCCCTCTCCGGCAGCGGCCCGGCCTACTTTTTCCTGGTGATGGAGGCGATGGAGGCTGCGGGCCGCGAGCTGGGCCTGAACGAAAAGACTGCCCGCCTGCTGACCCTGCAGACCGCCTTCGGCGCCGCCAAGATGGCCCTGGAGAGCAGCGAGGACGCCGCCACCCTGCGCCAGCGGGTGACCTCCCCCGGCGGCACCACCGAGCGGGCCCTCGAGGTGCTGGAGCGGGAACAGCTGCGCAGCGCCTTCCGCGAGGCGATGGTGGCGGCCCGTGACCGCTCCCGCGAACTGGCCGAACTGCTGGGGCGCGACTGATGGGCGGCGGCTATGTCGGCAACGCCGGGGTCTTCCTGATCCACACCGTGTTCGGCATCTACGCCATGGTGGTACTGCTGCGCTTCGTCCTGCAGTGCGTACGCGCCGACTACTACAACCCGGTCTCCCAGGCGGTGGTCAAGGTGACCAACCCGCTGGTGGTGCCGTTGCGCCGCGTGATCCCCGGCCTCTGGGGCCTGGACATCTCCAGCCTGATCGTGCTGTTCGCGGTGAAGCTGGTGGAACTGCTGCTGATCATCGCCATCGTCGGCGCCAGCGTGCGCATTCCGGGCCTGCTGCTGCTGGTGGTGGTCGAGATCCTGACCCTCGTCTACTACATGTACATGTTCACCATCATCGTCCAGGCGGTGCTCAGCTGGGTCCAGCCCGGCACTTACAACCCAGTGGCCGCCCTGCTCTACCGCATCAACGAGCCGCTGTTGGGGCCGGTCCGGCGCCTGCTGCCGCCGATCTCCGGACTCGACCTGTCGCCGCTGCTGGTGCTGGTGCTGCTGCAGCTGGCCTCCTACCTGGTGCTGGCACCGCTGCGCGACCTGGCGGCCGGCCTCGCCTGAAGCGCCCGCCGTGTCCGCCGACTGGTACCGCTGGGACGGCGACACCCTGATCCTGACCCTGCGCATCCAGCCGCGTGCCTCCCGCGACGAGATCGTCGGCCTGCACGACGGCCTGCTCAAGGTGCGGATCACCGCGCCGCCGGTGGAGGGCAAGGCCAACGCCCATCTGGCGGCCTTTCTGGCCCGCTGTTTCCGGGTACCCAAGTCCCAGGTGAGCCTGCTCTCCGGGGAGACCGGGCGGGAGAAGCGGATCGCCGTGCGCGCGCCGCGGCAAATCCCGCCCGGGCTGGAAATTGCACAACCGTGACGCAAGTCCGCCATTTGCAAATCAGCCACTTATACTATATATCGTGCATTTGGCACGAAGTGCTGCCCAAACCCTATTTTTTGGTTCGACGATGCCGGCAGGCAGACCACCCCGCGGGTGACGCATGGCGATTGCAGAAGACCGATTAAAACAACAAGTTGAGGCCTACGACCGCTGGAAGTCGGGGCTGATCCAGTCGATCAACGACTATCAGGCCTGGCTCGACCGCAACGATCTCAGCGGCGCCGACGTGGACCTGCGCCTGTACGAGACCCTGGAGGCGCTCAAGCGCGACCACCTGACCATCGCCGTGGTCGCGGAGTTCTCACGCGGCAAAACCGAGCTGATCAACGCCATCTTCTTCGCCGACTACGGCCGCCGCCTGCTCCCCTCCGAGGCGGGCCGCACCACCATGTGCCCGACCGAGCTGTTCTGGGACCGCCAGGAGGAAAAGGCCTACATCCGCCTGCTGCCGATCGAGACCCGCCTCGAGGACCTGCCGCTGAGCGAGTTCAAGCTCGACCCCCAGCAGTGGGTCACCACCGACCTGGACGTAACCAACGCCGACCAGGTCGCCGAGGCCCTCAAACAGGTGATTCAGACCAAGACCGTCACCCTGGAACAGGCCAAGCGCATGGGCCTGTACAACGAGGAGTGGCTGACCCAGCAGGAGCGCGATGCGCCGCCGGAGCACGTGGAGATCCCCGCCTGGCGCCACGCCATGATCAGCTTCCCGCATCACCTGCTCAAGCAGGGCCTGGTGGTGCTCGACACCCCCGGCCTCAACGCCCTCGGCAGCGAACCCGAGCTGACCCTGAACATGCTGCCCTCGGCGCAGGCGGTGCTGTTCGTGCTGGCCGCCGACACCGGCGTCACCAAGTCCGACCTGGAGATCTGGCAGCACTACGTCACCGGCGTGCGCGCCAGCCACCCGAAGGGGCTGCTGGTGGTGCTGAACAAGACCGACACCCTGTGGGACGAGCTGCGCGAGGAGCACGCGATCCAGACCAGCATCGCCCGCCAGTGCGGCGACACCGCCGGCGTGCTCAAGGTCGACAGCTCGAGCATCTTCCCGCTCTCGGCGCAGAAGGGGCTGCTCGGCAAGATCCGCAAGGACCGCGCGCTATTGAACCGCAGCGCCCTGCTCGAGCTGGAAAACCACCTGGCCAATGAGGTCCTGCCCGACCGCCAGCGGATCGTGCAGGAGACCGTCGCCAGCGACATCGGCGGCATGGTCGAAGAGACCCAGCGCCTGGTGCAGCAGCGGGTCGCGCAGTCCGACAAGCAGCTGACCGAACTGCACGCCCTCAGCGG
>CAZMMH010000235.1:0-4315 GCA_964567315.1 uncultured Gammaproteobacteria bacterium | reverse complement strand
ACCACGTGCGCAAGCTGCTGCCGCTGCTCGATGGGCTGCTGGCGCGGGCCGGGGTCGCCCGCGGCGAGATCGACGGTGTGGCCTATACCGCCGGGCCCGGGTTGATCGGCGCCCTGCTGGTGGGCGCGGTGCTCGGTCGCGCCCTGGCCTGGGGCTGGGGCGTACCGGCGGTGGGCGTGCATCATATGGAGGGCCACCTGCTGGCGCCGATGCTGGAGCCGGAGCCGCCCGAATTCCCCTTTGTCGCCCTGCTGGTCTCCGGCGGCCATTCGCAGCTGGTGCAGGTGGATGGCGTCGGCCGCTACCGCCTGCTAGGGGAGACCGTCGACGACGCCGCCGGTGAGGCGTTCGACAAGACCGCCAAACTGCTCGGTCTCGGCTACCCGGGTGGCCCGGAACTGGCGCGCCTGGCCGAGCAGGGCGACCCGAAGCGCTTCCGCTTTCCCCGGCCGATGACCGACCGGCCCGGCCTGCAGTTCAGCTTCAGCGGCCTGAAAACCTTTGCAGTCAATACCTTGCGCGAGGCCGGCGACGACCCGCAGACCCGCGCCGACGTCGCCCGGGCCTTTCAGGATGCGGTGGTCGACACCTTCTACATCAAGTGCCGCCGCGCCCTGCAGGAGACCCATATCCCGCGCCTGGTGATGGCCGGCGGTGTGAGCGCCAATCGCGCCCTGCGCGCCCGTCTGGCGCAGCTGGCGGAGCGTGAGGGGGCCCGCGTCTACTACCCGCGCCCCGAATTCTGCACCGACAACGGCGCCATGATCGCCTTTGCCGGCTGCCAGCGGTTGCTGGCGGGGCAGTACGAGGTGCTGGCGGTGGAGGCCCGACCGCGCTGGGACATGGAGGGGCTGGAGGCGGTCTGACGCGGGCGGGAAGGCACAAGGGCGGCTCAGCTTTTTTCGCCGATGCGTTTCTCTTCGCCCTTGAGGATGCGTTCGATGTTCTCCCGGTGGCGCCAGAACAGCACCAGGGTCATGACGCCGCTGGCGGCCACCAGCTCCAGGTGCCCCAGGCGCCAGGCGACGAAGCCGGGGGCCAGCAGCATGGCGGTGAGCGCCGAGAGAGAGGAGATCCGCGACAGCTTGGCCATCGCCAGCCAGGTGGCGGCGGTGAGCAGCCCCACCAGCCAGTGGAAGCCGAACAGCACCCCGAGGGCAGTGGCCACCCCCTTGCCGCCGCGGAAGCCGAAGAAGACCGGGTAGAGGTGCCCGAAGAAGGCGGCCAGGCCGGTCGCCCCCAGGACCCAGGGTGCGACCCCGTAGAGGTTGGCCGCCGCCACCGGCAGCAGCCCCTTGAGCATGTCGCCGAGCAGGGTGATCGCCGCCGCCCGCTTGCCGCCGATGCGCAGCACGTTGGTGGCGCCCGGGTTGCCCGAGCCTTGGGTCCGCGGGTCTGGCAGGCCCATCAGGCGGCAGACGATCACGGCGCTGGAGAGTGAGCCGAGCAGGTAGGCGGCGACGATGATGGCGAGCGCGGTGAGCATGGCGCGCTATTGGAAACGCTCGGCCCGGTCCGGTCAAGCCGATTGGTCGCCGCCGGCGCATCGGGTACCATTCCCGCCCATTGATTGACGAAGGTTCGGCATGGACATCATCTTTCTGCGCGACCTGCGCATCGACACTGTGATCGGCATCTACGACTGGGAGCGGCGCATCCGCCAGACCATCAGCCTCGACCTGGAGATGGCCGCGGACATTCGTGCCGCCGCCGCCTCCGATGCCATCGACGACACCCTGAATTACAAGGCGGTGGCCAAACGCCTGATCCAGTTCGTCGGCGAGAGCCGCTTCAACCTGGTGGAGACCCTGGCCGAGAAGGTGGCCGGGATCGTCCGCGAGGAGTTCGGCGTGCCTTGGGTGCGGGTGACCTTGAACAAGGTCGGCGCCGTGCGCGGCGCGGCCGGGGTCGGGGTCATCATCGAGCGCGGGGATCGCGCCTGAATGGCCCGGGTCTACGTCAGCGTCGGCTCCAACATCGACCGCGAACAGCACGTGCGCGCCGCCCTCGACGCCCTGCGCGCGCGCTTCGGCCCCATCGCCGTTTCCACCGTCTACGAAAGCGAAGCGGTCGGTTTCGACGGCGACGCCTTCTACAATCTGGTGGTCGGCTTCGATACCACCGACGATGTGCATGCGGTGGCGGCGGCCCTCGACGCCATCGAGGACGCCAACGGTCGGCGCCGCGACGGCCCGCGCTTCTCCTCGCGCACCCTGGATCTCGATCTGCTGCTCTACGACGAGCTGGTGCTGAACGAGCCCGGGCTGCAGCTGCCGCGGGACGAAATTCCCCGTTTTGCCTTTGTGCTCAAGCCCCTGCTCGAACTGATACCCGACGGCGTGCACCCGCTCAGCGGGCGCCGCTACGCCGATTTGTGGGCCGAGTTCGACGCCGACAGCCAGCCCCTGCGGCCGGTCGTCCTCGATCCCGCGGCCGCCGGCTGACCCTTGCGCTGTCACCACCCTGTAACATAGGTTTGTTGCAATTCACGCCGTTGTAGGGAATTCGAAACAGACGTGAACAAGAGCATACTGATCGTTGAGGACGAGGCGGCCATTCGCGAGATGCTTGCGATGTCGCTGGGGCGTGCGGGCTTTGTGAGTGACGAGGCGGAGGACGCCGAGACCGCACTGACCAAGATCGCCGACCGGCTGCCCGATCTGGTGCTGTTGGACTGGATGCTTCCGGGGATGAGCGGCGTCGAACTGGCGCGCCGCCTCAAGCGCGAGCCCACCACCCGCGAGCTGCCGGTGATCCTGCTCACCGCCCGGGGCGAGGAGGAGGACAAGGTGCGCGGCCTCGAATCGGGCGCCGACGACTATGTCACCAAGCCCTTCTCCAACCGCGAACTGCTGGCCCGGATCAAGGCCGTGCTGCGGCGCAGCGTCTCCCATGCGGAGGAGGAGAAGATCGACGTGGAAGGCCTAGTGCTCGATCCCGCCGCCCACCGCGTCGCCGCCGGGCCCGAAGAGATCAATCTGGGGCCGACCGAATTCCGCCTGCTGCACTTCTTCATGACCCACCCAGAGCGCGTCTACAGCCGCGGCCAGCTGCTGGACCGGGTCTGGGGCGGCAACGTCTACATCGAGGAACGCACCGTCGACGTGCACATCCGGCGCCTGCGCAAGGCGCTGGAGGGCGGTAGTTACGACCGCTTCATCCAAACGGTCCGCGGAGCCGGCTACCGGTTCTCCTCGCGGGCCTGAACCGTCTTGCCCAACATCTGGTCGGCTGAAGCCTGGCGTATTGTCGGCGCGCTCGCGGCCGGCACCCTTATCGGCCTTGTCATCGGCATCCCGTACGGGCTGTTGCTGGCCCTGCTGGGCTACCTGCTCAGCCACCTTTATCAGATCGGCCGCCTGGCGCGCTGGCTGGCGGGCGGGGCCCGGGTGGCGCCGCCGGAGGCGGGCGGAGTCTGGGGCGAGCTGTTCAACGATCTGCACCGGGTGCAGCAGCGTGCGCGCCTGCGCAAACAGCGCATGGCGGACATTCTCAGCCGCTTCCAGCAGGCCTCATCGGCCATGCCCGACGCCATCGTGGTGCTGGGCGCGGCGGGCGAGATCCAGTGGCTCAACGAGTCGGCGGAGCGGCTGCTCGGTCTGAGCGGTGCCCAGGACCACGGCAGCCGTATCGACAACCTGGTCCGCCATCCGGATTTCGTCGCCTACCTGGGCAAGGCCGACTACCGCAATCCGCTGGTGATGCCCTCACCGGAGGACAGCAGGGTCACCCTGCGCCTGCGGGTGGTTTCCTATGGCGACCACCAGCGGCTGCTGATTGCCCGCGACACCAGTCAGGTGCAAAGGGTCGAGCAGGTGCGCCGCGACTTCGTCGCCAACGTCTCCCACGAACTGCGCACCCCCCTGACCGTGATGGTCGGCTTCCTCGAGACGATGGAGGATGCCGACGACGAATGCGCCCGCCAGTGGGAGCGGGAGATCGCGCTGATGCGCCAGCAGGCGGAGCGGATGACCCACGTCGTCGAGGACCTGCTGTTCCTTTCGCGCCTGGAAACCGGACAGGAGGCGCCGGCGGACGAGGCGGTGCCGGTGGCGGAGATGCTGGAGTCGATCCGCGACGCTGCGGTCGCCCTGAGCGGCGAGCGCGGCCACCAAATTGCCCTGGAGGCGGACGCGGGGCTGAAGTTGTTGGGGGTCGAACGGGAGCTGTTCAGCGCCTTCAGCAACCTGGTCTCCAACGCCGTGCGCTACACCCCGGACGGCGGCAGCATCAATATCCGCTGGTATGGCGACAGCTTGGGCGGTCATTTCGCCGTCAGCGACACCGGCGTCGGCATCGACCCCCGCCACATCCC
>CAZMMH010000234.1:0-4324 GCA_964567315.1 uncultured Gammaproteobacteria bacterium | reverse complement strand
GGCCTTGGTCCGGCGCTTGGGCTTGTAGGGCAGGTAGAGGTCTTCCAGGCGGGTCTTGCTGTCGGCACCAAGGATGGCCTGCTTGAGGTCATCGCTGAGCTTGCCCTGCTCGTCGATGCTGGCGAGCACCGTGGCCCGGCGCTCCTCCAACTCGCGCAGGTAGCCGAGCCGCTCCTCCAGGGTACGCAGCTGGGTGTCGTCGAGGCCTCCGGTGGCCTCCTTGCGGTAACGGGCGACGAAGGGGACGGTGGCACCGTCGTCCAACAGGGCGATGGCCGCCTCGACCTGGGCGGGGCGCGCCGAGAGTTCCTCGGCGATGCGCGCGGCAATGTTCATGGGTGGGGTGGCTCCGCTCTCGGCTGCGCAAGGCGGCGCATTGTAGCAGAGCCGGCGGACCCGCCCACGGCCGGCGGTCGCGCTTTCCGGGCCTGCTCAGCCCTCTTCGATCTGGATCCCTTCAACCGGCGGCAGCAACAGGTTCACCGAGGAGGAGTGGTTGTAGCCGTAGAACTCCTTGATGTAGTCGTTCAACAGGCGGCCGCGGAATTCGTCCAGTTCCTCCAGGCTGTCGACCACGCCACGCGCAATGTCGCAGGCCTCATCGGCCGGCATGGTGGTGGTAAAGAGGCGCCCGTCGTTGCGGAAACCGGCCTCGGCCATGCGCGCCGTCACCTCACTCCAAAGACGCCGACACTGTTCGTATGGGTACGAGGCGTAGTCCAGGTTGATCACAATCGCGTATTGCTGCATCTAGGGCATCCTTCTGGGCCGTCGCTGACCCGCGTCGCAATCCCTTGCGTTTATATTTTGGGGTAATACCCGGAGAAACTACCAAACTGCCCCCCCCTTGCCAACGCCGCTTATCCCTTAATCGGTACCTTTTACCGAAATCCGTCGCAATACATAGTCGCCGCCGGTGTTGATGACGGCCAGGCCCTCGAAATCGCCCCCGGAGGCCCGATCCGCCACCGCGATCAGGCGCTGGCCGTCCAGCAGCACCTGCATGGTGCCGTCACGGCCACGGGTCCACTCCAGGGTGTGGGCCGAACCGTCGGCAAGCCCCCCCTTGATCGCCGCGCTATCCACCACTCCGGCGCCACGCCGGCTCAGGCGCATCAACTGAATCGCCGGATGGGCCCCCGGCAACAGATCCAGACGGTAGCCGGCGCTGCCGCGGTCGCGGTAGACCTCGATGCTGTAGCGGCCCTCGGGCTTGACCAGGGTGAGCTCGGCGCGCAGGGCGAAGGCATTGGTGATGCGGACGCTGCTACGCACCTCGGCCGGCGCCCCGGTGTCGGCGGGCGGCTCCTGGGCCTTTTTCTTCTTGCCCTTGTCGAAGATGGCGCCGACGATCGCCGTGGCCAGCTGGTCCTCCAGCGCCTGGCGGGAACCGTTGTCGGCCGCCGCCTGGGGCACCACGCTGCTGCGCAGCCCATAGCCGGGGTCGACCCGCACGCTGCCGGAGACCACGCTCCAGGCCGGGTTGGCGGTGTAGTCACCGTCGGAGAAATCATCGAAGAACAGGTCGCGGCGCCAGGGGCGGTCGTAGCGCTGGGCCAGCTGGCGCAGGTCTTCCAGGAAGCGGCGATCGGCGGCGCGGTCGCGCTCACCCTGGTCCACCAGCCGGTTCAGGGCGTCGACCATGTTCTGCAGGTCGTCGTTGCCCGCAGCGTTCCACGGGGAGTAGCTGCCGGTTGCGGCCGCCAGCGCCCCGATGGGCAGCAGCAGCGGCACGAGCAGCAGCAGCGAAAGCAGACGATTGGATCGATTCGGCATTGCGGGGCCCTCTTTCCACCTTGGGCCCGATTGTAGCCAGCTTTTACCGCCGCTTTACACCCTACGGCGCAGGCCCCACCAGATTCGCAGCCCCAGCAGCAGGGCCAGCACCGCTGCGTAGGCCGCCGGCTCCCGGTAGTCGGCCTTCACCAGCCACAGATAGTGCAGCACCGCGAGCACGGCGATGGCGTAGACCAGCCGGTGCAGCGCCTTCCAGCGGCGCCCGCCCAGGCGCCGGATCATGCCGTTGGTGGAGGTGACCGCCAGCGGCAGCAGCATCACCAAGGCGGCGAAGCCGACGGTGATATAGGGCCGCTTGACGATGTCGTCGCCGATCGCCGCCCAGTCGAAGAACTGGTCGAGCACCAGGTAGGTAGCGAAATGCAGCACGGCGTAGAAGAAGGCGTAGAGCCCGAGCATGCGCCGAAAGCGCCCCGGCAGGCTCCAGCGGGCGAGGCGCGTCAGCGGGGTCACGGCGAGGGTGATGAGCAGGAAGCGCAGGGCCCAATCGCCGGTCCGGTGGGTGATCGCCTCGATCGGATTGGCCCCCAGGGCGCCCTGCCAGGCGTCCCAGCCGAGGCTTGCCAGGGGCAGCAGGCAGAACAGGAACAGCGGCGGCTTGAGCCAAAAGCTCAGGGGCCGGCGCTTGCGCGCCGCCGGTGTCGCGACGGCGGCACTCCTCCGCTGCTCACCCACGGGGGACGTGGCCCCGGCGCCGCGCACCGCCAATGCGATCCCCTTGCCCATGTTCACCTGTCCCCACCCGTCACCCGCATTCAGAAGTATTTCTTCAGGTCCATGCCGCTGTAGAGCGACGCGACCTGGTCGGCATAGCCGTTGAACATCAGGGTCTTGCGTTTGAAGAACTCACCGATGCGGCGCTCCCGGGCCTGGGTCCAACGGGCATGGTCCACGTGGGGATTCACGTTGGAGTAGAAGCCGTACTCGCTGGGGCCGGCCTTGTGCCAGGTAGTCACGGGCTGGGTTTCGGTGAAGCGGATACCGACAATCGCCTTGATGCTCTTGAAGCCGTACTTCCAGGGCACCACCAGGCGCAGCGGCGCTCCGTTCTGGTTGGGCAGCACCTCGCCGTAGACACCCACGCCGAGCAGGGTCAGCGGGTGCATGGCCTCATCGATGCGCAGCCCCTCCACGTACGGCCAGTCGAGGATGCCCACGCGCTGGCCCGGCATCTGCTTCGGGTCGTAGAGGGTGACGAATTCCACGAACTTGGCCTTGGAGGTGGGCTTGAAGCGCTTGAGCACCTCTGCCAGAGGAATGCCGTCCCACGGGATCACCATGGACCAGGCCTCGACGCAGCGCAGGCGGTAGATCCGCTCCTGCACCGTGTGCGGCTTGAGCAGGTCCTCCAGGGCGTAGGTACCCGGTTTCTCGCATTCGCCGTCGATGGTCACGTGCCACGGCTCGCTGCGGAAATGGGTGGAGTTGCGGGCCGGATCGCCCTTGCCGGTACCGAATTCGTAGTAGTTGTTGTAGGTGGTGACGTCCTCGAAGGGGGTCTTGGCCTCGGTGGTCGAGAAGGGCCCCGGCTTGACCCCGCTCAGGCGCCGGCCGTGGGGCACCGCCTCAGCGCCGGCGACGCCCGGAACGCCGGCGGCCAGCAGGCCGGCGGCCAGGGTGGCCTGGGCCGAGACACGGAGAAAGCGGCGACGGTCACGGTAGACCTCCTCCGGGGTGATCTCCGAGGGCAGAATGTCGGATGGGCGTTTGATCAGCATGGCGGCCTCCCGGCGTGCGCATGGGGCGTTTCCCATGAGACCCGCCGCGGCAGGGAAATATTCCCGCCGGGCCAACGTCCGAGAGTGCGGGTACAATGGGCCCCGTCTCCCCACCGACGCCGAAGCCAATGGACGCGGACATTCTGGAACAGACCACCCGCCTGATCGAGGCGGCACCCCACTCGGGCCCGGCCCTGGTGCTCTACGCCCTGGTCATGACCCTCTCCAGCGAACGGGGCCAGTACCTGTTCCTGCTCAACAAGCTCAAGGATCTGGACGCCGAGCACCGCCAGATGGCCTATCGGCTGATGGAGTTCATGGTGGCCGACGGCAACCGCGGCCCGGCGTGGGCGGCCGCGGTGGAGCGGATGAGCGCCGCCCTGCGCGGGGAGGGACGATGAGCGGGCCGCTGCACTGCTGGGTCTACCGCAGCCAGCGCAAGAGCGACACCTACCTCTACCTGCGCGAGGAGGAGGGCTTCGGGCACCTGCCCGCACCCCTGGCCGAGGCCCTCGGCCGGCTGGAGCTGGTGATGGAGCTGGACCTCAGCCCGGAGCGCCGCCTGGCCCGCGAGGAGGTGACCAAGGTGATGCACAACCTGGCGGTGCAGGGCTTCCACCTGCAACTGCCGCCCCAGGCCGGGGCCAAGGTGATCGCCGATTACGGCATGTCGGGCTGAACTTCAAGGCAGAAGGCAGAAGGCAGAAGGCAGAAGGCAGAAGTAAAAAACCCGCCCCACAAACTCGCAAGCGTATTTTCATCCTTCATCCTTCATCCTTCATCCTTCATCCTTCATCCTTCATCCTTCA
>CAZMMH010000233.1:1762-4329 GCA_964567315.1 uncultured Gammaproteobacteria bacterium | reverse complement strand
CCGTGCGCGGGCGGTCGAGCGCGGCCTGCTGGCGGCGGATGCCGAGGTCAGCGACCCGCGCCTGCTGCAGTTCATCCTCGAGGCCGGCTTCAGTACCACCACCGAGGTCACCCAGATCTCCGGCCGCGGCGTCGGCATGGACGTGGTCAACACCCAGATCAAGCAGATCGGCGGCACCCTCGAGATCGATACCGAGGCCGGTACCGGCACCACCTTCACCATTCATCTGCCCCTGACCCTGTCGGTGAACCGGGCCATCATGGTGCAGTGCGGCGACGAGTCCTATGCCGTGCCGCTCACCGGCGTCGCCGGCGTGGCGCGCGTGTCCGGGGCCGACCTGGAGCGCATGCTGGTGGATCCCGAGGCCGGCGTCAGCTACGGCGGTCAGGAGTACCCGGTGACCCGCCTCAACCTGCTGCTCGGCCTGCCCCAGCCCCACGAGGTGGGCGGCGATCCGCGGCGCAGCTATCCGCTGCTGCTGCTGCGCGCCGGCAACCAGCGCCTGGGCATGGTGGTGGAGCATCTGCACGGCAGCCGGGAAATCGTGGTCAAGTCGGTGGGGCCGCAGATCGGCAGTGTGCCCGGCGTCTCCGGCGCCACCATCCTGGGCGACGGCAGCGTGGTGTTGATCCTCGACACCGCCGCCCTGCTGCGCCGCGGGATCCAGCAGCGGAGCGAAGAGGCCGAAGCGGCCCCTGAGGCGCCTCGGGCCGGGCCCGGCGAGGGCACCCCGCTGGTGATGGTGGTGGACGACTCGATCACCATCCGCAAGGTGATGTCGCGGTTCCTGGAACGCAACGCCATGCGCGTGGTCACGGCGAAGGACGGCCTGGACGCGGTGGCGCAGCTGCAGGAGACCATTCCCGATGTCTTCCTGCTCGACATCGAGATGCCGCGGATGGACGGCTACGAGCTGGCCACCCACATCCGCAACACGCCGGAGCTCAAGGAGATTCCGATCATCATGATCACCTCGCGCACCGGCGAGAAGCACCGTGCGCGTGCGCTGGAGATCGGCGTCGACCGCTACCTCGGCAAGCCGTACAAGGAGAGCGAACTGCTCGAAAACATCCATGAGGTGCTCGGTGGCCGCCGGCAATCTGGCTGAACGGGCCGAGGCCCTGCGGGTCGCCGTATTCGGCGTGCCCGCCGCCTGCAGCTATTTGCGCCGGGTGCTGGAGCTGAACGGCGTCTGCGTGGTGCTCGAGCGGACCCTGCGCGAGGGCGCTGCCGACCCTCTCGATGCCAGCCAGGCCGATGTGCTGCTGGTGGAGCTGCAGGACCTGGAAGAGCAGGAGACGATGTCGGTCGACCGCCTGCTGCAGCGGGTTTCGGTGCCGGTGCTGTTCCACGATGCCAGCGGCATGCAGGGCGACGGACCGGAGCAGCAGCGGCATGCCCGCCGCCTGGTGGCCAAACTGGTCGGGCTGGCGGCGCCGGAGGCGCTGGAGCCGGTCGAGCCCCCTGCGGCGCCGGCCGGCGGTTCCGCCGCGGCGGAGCGGCCGCCGCTGCATTTGGTGGGAGAGGCGCCGCCGGCGCGCAACGTGTGGGCCTTGGGTGCCTCGATCGGCGGCCCGCCGGCGGTCAAGCGTTTCCTCGCCGCGTTGCCGGCGGGGACCCCGGCCGCCTTCGTCCTGTCCCAGCACATCGGTGGCAACTTCGTGGCCATGCTGGCGACCCAGCTCGACCGCGCCTGCGGCCTGAACGTCGCCATTGCCCACGACGGCCAGCGCCTGCGCGAGGGCGACGTGGCGCTGGTGCCGGTGGGTTCCGACGTCAGTTTCGATGGCGAGGGCCTGCTGCGCCTGCTTCCCGCCAACGCGGGCCCCTACGCCCCGTCGATCGATGCCACCATGGCCGCGGTGGCCGCGGGTTTCGGCGATCGGGCCGGGGCGGTGCTCTTTTCCGGCATGGGTCGCGACGGCTTGCGCGGCGCCCACGCCGTGGTCGAGGCCGGCGGCGAGGTGTGGTGCCAGGCGCCGGAAAGCTGCGTGGTCAGCAGCATGGTCGATGCGGTCACCGCGATGTGTCTGAGCAGCCGCAGCGGGAGCGACGAGGATCTGGCGGCGGCGCTGCACCAGCGCCTGGCCGGCTGAGTCGACGGAGAGGGGAAGGATGCTGAACACGATGCAAGAAGAGGTCCGCTGCCTGGTGTTGCCGCTGGCCGGCGGTGCCCTGCTGGTGCCGAACACCTGTATTGCAGAGGTGGCGGCCTATGCCGCGCCCAGCCCCGTGGAGGCGGGGCGGGAGTGGCTGCTGGGCACGGTGGAGTGGCGTGGCCTGCGGATGCCCCTGGTCAGCTTCGAGGCCCTGCGCGGCGGGCCGCTGCCGGAGGCCGCGGGCCGGGCGCGGATCGCCGTGTTCAACAGCGTCGGCGCGGCCGAGGAAGTGAGCTTCTACGGCGTGCTGCTGCAGGACATTCCGCGCCTGCAGCGGGTGGTGGTGGAGGAGCTGGCCGCCGGCAGCGCCGAGGGGCCCTATACCATCGCCGAGACCGTGATCGCCGGCCAAGTCCTGACCATCCCCGATCTGGACGGGCTGGAGCGGGAAGTGGGGAAAGTGCAATT
>CAZMMH010000233.1:0-1662 GCA_964567315.1 uncultured Gammaproteobacteria bacterium | reverse complement strand
CCTAAATCTCCCCATAGCACCTGCAGGGCGCTGAGCGCGGCCACCGCGGCGGTCTCGGTGCGCAGCACCCGCGGCCCGAGGCGTATGCCGGCGTAGCCGGCGCGGAGGGCATTGGCGATCTCGGCCTCGCTGAGCCCGCCCTCGGGGCCGATCAGCAGGGTGGCGGCGTCCGCCCGCTCGAGCCCGGTGAGGCCTTGCGTGGCGCTGGGATCGAGGACCAGGCCGCTGCCCGTCGGCGGCGTCGCCAGCCAGGCCTCCAGGCGCACGGCCGCGGCCAGTTCGGGCAGGCGGCTGCGCCCACACTGTTCCGCCGCGCCGACGATCACCCCGCGCCAGTGGGCCAGCTTCTTTTCCCCGCGCTCACCCTTGAGGTTGACCACGGTGCGCTCGCACAGCACCGGCACGATCCGCGTCACTCCCAACTCCACTGCCTTCTGGATCGCGTAATCCATACGTTCGCCCTTGGAGACGCCCTGGGCCAGGGTCACCGCCAGTGGCGACTCGACCGCTACGCCCTCGGCGGCGGCCGAAAGTGTGGCGCTCGCCTGCTTGCGCCCGGCCTCGGCCAGCACCGCGTGGTACTGCTCCCCGCCGCCGTCGAACAGGATCAGCGGTGCGCCGGGCTGCAGGCGCAACACCCGCAGCAGGTGGTGGGCGGCGCTGTCGGAAAGCGTCACGCTGATGCCGGGGGCAAGGGGCGCGGGATGGTAGATGCGGGGGATGCGCATGTTCAGGGCACTTCAGTCCGCCGTGGCCAGGTGGATGCCGTCGATGGCGCTGCGCGCCATCAGGGCGATTTCGTCGTCGTTGATCACGTAGGGCGGCATGCAGTAGACCACGTTGCCCAGGGGGCGCAGCAGCACGCCGTTCTGCATCGCGTGGCGGTAGACCCGCAGGCCCCGCCGCTCCTGCCAGGGATAGGCTTCGCGGCCGGCCTTGTCGCGTACCATCTCGATCGCCAGGATCATGCCGCGTTGGCGGATCTCGGCCACGTGGGGGTGCCCCTCCAGCTCCGCCACCGCCGCACGCATGGTGGCCGCGGTAACCCGGTTGCGTGCCAGCACGTCGTCGCTGTCGAAGATGTCCAGGGTCGCCAGCGCCGCGCGGCAGCCGAGCGGGTTGCCGGTGTAGCTGTGGGAATGGAGGAAGGCGCTGAGTTTTTCGTAGTCGTCGTAGAAGGCCTGGTAGACCACGTCGGTGGTCAGTACCACGGAGAGCGGCAGGTAGCCGCCCGTAAGTCCCTTGGAGAGGCACATGAAGTCGGGGCTGATGGCGGCCTGCTCGCAGGCGAACAGGGTGCCGGTGCGGCCGAAACCGACGGCGATCTCGTCGGCGATCAGGTGCACCTGGTGGCGGTCACAGGCCTCGCGCAGCAGTTGCAGGTAGCGCGGGTCGTACATGCGCATGTTGCCGGCGCACTGCACCAGCGGCTCGACGATCACCGCGCAGACCTCGTCGGCGTAGCGTTCCAGGGTCTCCTCCATGTAGGCGAACATCTTCTCCGCGTGCTCGGCGCAGCTGGCGCCCGGGTCGCGGTGATAGCAGTCCGGCGAGGGGACCGTGATCGACTCCATCAGCAGCGGGCCGTAGGTCTCCTTGTACAGCGCGACGTCACCCACCGAGAGCGCGCCCAGGGTCTCGCCGTGGTAGCCGTTGGCCAGG
>CAZMMH010000232.1:0-4336 GCA_964567315.1 uncultured Gammaproteobacteria bacterium | reverse complement strand
TCCACCGCCTCCTGCACCGCGCGCTTGGTGATTTCGTGGAACACCACCCGGCGCACGGGCTTGTCCTTGATCAGCTTGCGGTTCTTGAGGATCTCCAGCAGGTGCCAGGCGATGGCCTCCCCCTCGCGGTCCGGGTCAGTGGCCAGCAGGAGTTCGTCGGCACTCTTGATGGCCTTGGCGATCGCCTGCACATGGCGCTCGTTCTTGTCGATCACCTGATACTTCATCGCGAAGTCGTGGTCGGTGTCGACCGCCCCCTCCTTCGGCACCAAATCGCGGACATGACCGTACGAGGCGAGAACTTCAAAGTCCTTGCCGAGGTACTTCTTGATGGTCTTGGCCTTCGCCGGCGATTCGACGATCACCAGGTGCTTGCTCATGGCGATACGCGCGGAACTGGTTGTAATGAGTCGGAAAACGGTGCGGCGGACTGTGGGGCCCGCCGCATGGGGAACGAATTAATGCAGATAGCCGGCGGGATTGTCAAACAGGAGGTCTTCCATCCAGGCGTAGGCCTCCTCCTCCCCGGGCTGATTGAACAGCACCATGAGCACCACCCATTTGAGCTGTTCGAGGTCGATCTCCTCCGCCTCCAGGGCCATCACGCGATCGACCACCAACTCACGGGTCAGCGGGGTGAGAATGTTGCTCTGCTCGAGGAACAGCAGGAAGCCGCGGCTCTCCAGGTCGATCCGCTCCTGCTCCTCGGCGGTGTAGATCCGGATCGAACGGTCGGCCGGCACCCGCAGTCCCTGGCCGTCCTGGTTGGCGGCCAGATCCTCCAGCCACTCCAGGGCCTTGTCAATCTCGGAATCGACGAAGCCGGCGGCCAGCAGGGTGGAGTGGACCGACTCGCGGTCGCTGCTCGGATCCTGTTCCTCGTCCAGGTAATACTGCTCGAACAGGTACATCAGGACGTCGAGGACGTTTTCTTTCATCGTGGGGTCTCGTGGCGTGCCCGGAGATAGCGGCCACCGGGCAGGGCGGTGACGTGGCCTCGTAGTTCGAGTAGCAGGAGCATGGAGGAAAGCACCTCCGGCGTCAATCCGCTGCGCCCCACCAGGGTGTCCACCGTCACGGGGTCGTAACCCAGCTGATCGAGCAGGGCCAGGTACTCCGGCTCGAGTTGTGGCGAGGCCGCGGCGGCCGCCTCGGCCGTCGCCAGCGGGATCTCGGCCAGGGCGCCGAGTTCCTCCAGCACGTCGGTGGCGGTCTCCACCAGCTTGGCCCCGTCGCGGATCAGGCGGTGGCAGCCGCGCGCCAGGGGGTTGTGGATCGAGCCGGGGATGGCGAACACCTCGCGCCCCTGCTCGCTGGCGTGGCGGGCGGTGGTCAGTGAGCCGCTGCGCAGCGCCGCCTCCACCACCAGGGTACCCAGACTGAGGCCGCTGATGATGCGGTTGCGGCGCGGAAAGTGGTCGGGGCGCGGCCCGCTACCGGGGGGAAACTCGGAGACCAGCGCCCCCGCCTCCGCCAGGCGGTGGGCCAGCCCACGGTGACTGGCCGGGTAGACCCGGTCGAGGCCGGTACCGAATACCGCCACGCTGCAGCCGCCGGCCTCCAGGGCGCCGGCGTGGGCGGCGGCATCGATGCCCAGGGCCAGGCCGCTGGTGATGGTGAGGCCGACAGCCGCCAGATGGCGGGCGAATTCGCGCGAGGTGTCACGGCCGCCGGCGGTGGGATTGCGGCTGCCGACGATGGCCAGCTGCGGCTCCGCGAGCACCGCCGGGTCGCCATGGACAAAGAGCAACGGCGGCGGATCGGGAATCTCGCGCAACAGTGGCGGGTAGCGGGGATCGACCAAGCTCAGAAGGAAGTTGCCAGGCCGCTCGAGCCAGGCCAGATCGCGCTCGACCGCGGCGGCATCAGGGCTTGCGAGAGCCTGGCAGACGCCGTCACCGAGCCCGGCCTCGCGCCAGCCACCGCGGCCGGCGGCCAGGATTGCACGGGGATCAGCGAAACGCTCCAGCAGACGGCCGAGGCCGCGGGGGCCGAGGCCGGGGACATGCAGCAGGCTGAGCCAGGCGCGCAGTTGTTCCGTTTCAGCGTTGGCCAAGGTCTCCGTCCATCCGGGGGCCTCCCTGCCCCCGTACCGCTGGCAGTTACGGGTTGTGCACCACGTCGCCGATGTGGATGGCGCGCTTGGATTCCATGATCAGACCGTAGCTGACCTTGTCGAAGGTGCGGAAGACCATCAGCAGGCCGGCCTTCTCGTCCGGCAGCTTGACGTCCTTGCGGGTCACCTGGTCGCGCACGACCTCGCCGGCCCGGTCGATCTCCAGGGTGGTGCCCACGTCCATGCCGGCGCTGTTGCCCAGGTTGATGGTGACCACCTGGTAGCGCCCCGCCTCGGAGACGGCATCGAACAGCGAGATGATCACGCCCTTCACCTGGCTCTTGGGCGCATGGGGGAAGTAGTTCTGCAGGATCGGCTGAACGCTGGCCGGCACCAGGTAGTCACCGACGATCACATCGCGGTTGCTGCGGACCACGTCGAGTGTCGCCGGGTCGCCGCCGCGCGCCAGGCGTGCATCGCCGACGTTGACCATCTCGAAGCCCAGCGACTCCTTGGTGGCGGGATCGATATACTCTTTGCCCTTGCGCAGGATCGAGTAGTCGCCCACCGGGTGCGCCCCCAGGCGACGGGCATAGAAGCGGTCGTGAGCCGCTATCGCCAGGCGGCGGTCATCCATGCCGACGACGTAGGGCCTGCCCTTCAGCTCGTCCTCGGTGAACACCTGGTTCTGGTTGAGGAACTGTTGCACCGCGTCGAGCGGGATGGTGGGGATCGCCTGCTTGATCTCCTCGTGACGCACGCTGGGCGTGAGCTTGACCAGCTTCGGCCCCCGCTCCACCCTGATCCGCGGCACACCTTCGACGTAGACCAGGGTGATCACGTCGCCCGGATAGATCAGGTGGGGGTTGGCGATCTGCGGGTTGGCCTGCCAGACCTCCGGCCACAGCCACGGATCCTTGAGGAAGCGCGCGGAGATGTCCCACAGGGTGTCGCCCTTGACCACCACGTAGCGGTCCGGGTGATTGGGGTTCAGCTTGATGTCGTTCGCCGCCGTCGCCACCCCGGCGAACAGGGCGAAGGCCAGGGCCAACAGCTTGAGAATACGCATGTCCGTCCCTATCTAATTTGAGAGGTGGGCTTGGTAACAGCCTTGATTCTAGCCAATAAAATCCGGCACCGATAGTGCGCAATCTAGCCCTTGGCCGGTGCGTTTCGGTATCATCATATACAAATCCTCTATTTGCCATAGGTTGAATCGCATGGCCGTGATGGAAATCCTGGTCTTCCCCGACCCGCGACTGCGCAACAAGGCGCATCCGGTGGCCGCGGTTGACGACAATGTGCGCGCCACCGTCGACGCCATGTTCGAGACGATGTACGCGGCGCCGGGCATCGGCCTGGCCGCGACTCAGGTCAACGTGGCCGAGCGGATCGTGGTGATCGATGTCTCGGAGGAGAAGGACCAGCCGCTGGCCCTGATCAACCCCGAGATCCTCGAACGCGACGGGGTCGAGGAGACCGACGAGGGCTGCCTCTCCGTGCCGGGCTTCTACGAAACGGTGCAGCGCGCCGAACGGGTCAAGGTGCGTGCCCTCGACCGTGACGGCCAGCCCTTCGAGCTGGAGGCCGACGGCATCCTGGCGGTCTGCATCCAGCACGAGCTCGACCATCTCGAAGGCAAGCTGTTCGTCGACTATCTGTCGGAAATGAAGCGCAGCCGGATCCGCAAGAAGCTGGAAAAGGAGCGCCGCCAGGGGACCCTGCACCAGACGCCGCCCCACCACGGCGAACAGGTCATCTGAGCCGGGACACCCGCCACGTGAAGATCATCTACGCCGGCACGCCGGAGTTCGCCGTGCCGCCCCTGCAGGTTCTGCTCGACTCCCCCCACCAGGTCGTTGCGGTCTACACCCAGCCCGACCGCCCCGCCGGGCGCGGGCGCCAGCTGCGCGCCAGTCCGGTCAAGGAGCTCGCCCTGGCCCACCGCATTCCGGTGTTCCAGCCCGCCAGTCTCAAGCAGCCGGGCGAGCAGCGGGCCCTGGAGGCGCTCGGCGCCGACCTGATGGTGGTGGTGGCCTACGGCCTGCTGCTGCCACCGGCGGTGCTGGCGGCGCCGCGCCTCGGCTGCATCAACATCCACGCCTCCCTGCTGCCGCGCTGGCGCGGGGCGGCGCCGATCCAGCGGGCGATCATCGAGGGCGACGCCGAGACCGGGGTCGCCATCATGCAGATGGATGCCGGCCTCGACACCGGCCCGGTGCTGCGCGAGGCGCGTCTGCCGATCACCGCCGAGGACACTTCCGCACGCATGCACGACCG
>CAZMMH010000231.1:0-4343 GCA_964567315.1 uncultured Gammaproteobacteria bacterium | reverse complement strand
TCGGCGGCACGAAGGCCTTGAGCCCCTGGAAACCGTCTTCGGCGTGCACCTGCACCCGGCGGTCGCCGGCGAAGGCCTCGCGCAGCGGCGGCAACTCGGAGCCGTGCAACTCGCACAGCACCATGGCGTCCTGGGGCCGCAGCAGGCCGGCGAGCAGCAGGGGCGAACCGGGGTAACGCTGCAGCGCACCGGGGCCGTTGAACGCGCGCACCCGCTCCAGGTAGTCGGCGACCTCCGCCGGCACCTCCTCCAGCCCCCACAACCGCCCGATGCCGCCCTCGAACTCGGCATTCTTCTGCGCGTATTCCCCGCTCAGGTCGTAGCCGCCACCACCGGCGTGGGTGTCGAGATAGCGGAACGAACTCTCCTTGCGCAGCATGGCGCGCGCCAGCATGAGCAGCACGACGTGCTTGAGGACATCGGCGTGGTTACCGGCGTGGAAGGCGTGGCGATAAGACAGCAAGCTGAACCCCGAATGTTGAATTATGAATTTTGCATGTTGAATTGATGAGGCCCGCTGCGCAGGCCAACGATTTTGAAAACGTCAAGCTGAGGGTGAGGCGCGCAGTGCCCCTTATCGAAACAACCGTGCGCGCAGCGCACTTATCAATTCGACATTCGCCATTCCAAGGTCAGGCCTCAACGGGCCTGACCTTGGCGGCCGCCTCCCGCGCCCGACTGCGACACTCGTCCACCGTCTCACCGTAGGCCAGGGCCACGCCCATGCGCCGGCGCTCGAAGGCCTCGGGCTTGCCGAACAGGCGCAGCTCGCTGCGCGGCACCGCCAGGGCCTCGTCCACCCCCTCGAAGGCGACGCCCTTGGCCTGCACGCCGCCGTAGATCACGGCGCTGGCGCCGGCAACGCGCAGCGCGGTGTCCACCGGCAACCCGAGCAGGGCGCGGGCGTGCAGCTCAAACTCGTTCTGCCACTGGGTGACCATGGTGACCATCCCGGTGTCGTGGGGGCGCGGGCTCACCTCGCTGAACCAGACCCGGTCGCCCTTGACGAACAGCTCCACCCCGAAGATGCCGCGGCCGCCCAGGTTGCCGGTCACCGCGGCGGCAACCTCGCGGGCGCTGGCCAGGGCCTTGTGGCTCATCGCCTGGGGCTGCCAACTCTCCACGTAGTCGCCCTTCTCCTGGCGGTGACCGATGGGATCGCAGAAGCGGGTCTCGATCCGGCCGTCGCCGTTTCGGGCACGCACGGTGAGCAGGGTGATCTCGTAGTCAAAGTCGATCATCTCTTCCACGATCACCCGGCCGCGGTCGACCCGGCCGCCGCTCCTGGCGTACTCCCAGGCGGCCTCGACGTCGTCGGGCCCCTCAATGGTGGACTGGCCCTTGCCCGAGGAGGACATCACCGGCTTGACGATGCAGGGATAACCGACACCGCCATCGATGGCCTGTTTCAGTTCGCCGAGGGACTCGGCGAAGGCGTAGCGCGAGGTGGGCAGCTCCAGCTCCTCCGCGGCCAGGCGGCGGATGCCCTCGCGGTTCATGGTGAGGCGCGCGGCGCGGGCGGTGGGAATCACCTCGGCCAGGCCGTCCGCCTCGATCCGCACCAGTGCCTCGGTGGCGATCGCCTCGATCTCGGGGACGATGATCGCCGGCCGTTCCTGTTCCACCACGGCCCGCAGGGCCGCGGGGTCGGCCATGTTGATGACGTGGGCGCGATGGGCCACCTGATGCCCCGGCGCATCGGCATAGCGATCCACGGCGATCACCTCGGCACCGAGACGCTGCAGGGCGATGATCACCTCCTTGCCGAGTTCGCCGCTGCCGAGCAGCATGACGCGGGTGGCACTGGGCGAAAGCGGGGTTCCGAGCCTCATGGACACGACTCCTCAGGAGCAACGACGAAGGCGCGATTATCTCCCCGGGACGCGACCGCGCACAAACCGCTGGGCAGCGGAGGCTGCGTGGTATCATCGCTCTCCCCCACAAGCGACCCTGGATAAGGACATGCGCCGACTTCTTCCGCTGTTGTTCGCACTCTGCCTCGCCCCCCTGGTTCACGCCGCCGACGCCGAAAAGCCGGCCGGCGATGCGGCCGCCAATGCCCCCAAGATCAAGCCGACCCGCGACGAGACCTTCAAGGATTGGCGCCTGGTATGCGAAAAGCCCAAAGGTGCCAAGCAGGAGGAGTGCCGGATCTTCCAGAACCTGGTGAGCAAGGAAAACAAGCACGTGGTGCTGCGCTTCGTAATCCTGCGCTCGCCCAAGAAGGGCGACTACCTGGCGGTTGTGCGGGTGCCGCTGGGTGTGCTGCTGCCGGCCGGGCTGACCCTGCAGGTGGATTCCGGCAAGCCCGACAAGGTGGAATTCCGCACCTGCGATCCAGAGGGCTGCGTGGCCGGCATTCCGCTGGGCAGCAAGCTGCTGGCGTCCATGCGCGCGGGCAAGCACTGCAAGGTCGCGGTCCAGGACCTGCTCCGGCGCAAGATCGTGTTGCCGGTCTCCCTGGACGGCTTCAGCGCCGCCACCAGGGCCCTGCCGAAACCGGAATGAGCGACAGGGCGACGCGGCGATGGCGCCGCCCGCCGCACAAGACCCCAATGACCGCGGGCTTGCCTTCCCGCGGCCGCTGGGTCAGCCTTCGCCTTCCTGCCTGAAAACCCGGATTTCCCCATGAACCATCCCTTCGAACCCCGCAACGAGCTGGAGCAGAAACTGGTCGACGCCCAGGAGGGGCGGATCGACGGCGAGGAGTTCCTGGCCGAACTGCTCGCGGCGCAGGTCTTCATGCCGGTGCTGGAGAAGCACCGCATCGGCAACTTCCAGAGCAGCCAGCAGGCGACCCCGGTCACCCTGGAGGACGAGGAGGGCCAGACGGTGGTGGTGCTCTTCACCAGCCCGGAGCGGGCCCGGCCGTTCGTCGACGACCTGCCCGGCTACAGCGGCGGCGGCCTGCTGACCGAGTTCACCTGGGTCCTGGAAAAGATCGGCGTGGGGGTGGGGGTCAGCCTCAACCCGGGCTGGTCGGCCGGCCTGGAACTGGCCGCCGAAATGGTCGAGGCCCTGGCCCGCGGGGCGCGCGACGACGAGGCCTGATGGCGCCGCCCGTCACTCCTTCTTCAGCATGCCCTTGAGCGCCGCGAACGGATTGTGGGTGGCGACGTCCCGCTCGCCGGAACCGTCCAGGGAGCGCCCGCCGGCCTTGCGGTGATCCTCCAGCCGCGCATGCTCGTTGTCGTGGCAGTAGAGGCAGAGATTCTCCCAATTGCTGCCGTCGGGCGGGTTGTTGTTGTGGTTGCCGTCCTTGTGGTGCACGGTCAGCTCGTACAGGTTTTCGCGGCTGAACTCCCGGCCGCAGCGGCCACAGACCCAGGGATGGATCCGCAGCGACTGCTCACGGTAACCCGCCTCGCGGCTCTCCTGTTCGCGCCGCGCGCGGGCCACGATTTCGTCGAGCCTGCCGCCATCGATGCCGCCGCCCGGGGGGCGCCGCGGTCCCTGTCTGCTCATCTCTCTCCCCTCCTCCGCCTGCGCCCCGTTTCCGGCCCGATACGGCGCGCGTCGTGTGCTAGCATTGCTTGGCATTCCGGGCACTTGGACAACGGCCGCGGCGACGCCTGCCTGCGGCCCCGGACGCAGCAACAGGAGCTGTCGCCATGGCTGAAGACAATATTACCGAAGAAAACGCCGAACAGGGCGCGGAACATAGCGCCAGCGAAGAGAAGGTCGCAGCGGCCCGCAAGGCCCCGGCCAAGAAGCGCGCAACGCCGAAAACGGCGTCGCCCGATGAACCCGCCGCCGAACCGGCTTCCGCGGGCGCCGACACAGGCCGGCCGACGGCGCCGCCGCCCCCAACACCGCCGGCGCCCGAGCCGCATATTTTCTGGCCCAAGGCGCTGCTGTTCATCGGCCTGGTGATCGCCGGCTTCATGTACATCAGTTCGGTGGCGGAACACCAGCGGCGGATGATGCCGGATGCGGCCGCGAAGGCGGAGGAACCGCCGGCCGACGCTGCGCCCGTCGCGACCACCGCACCCACCGAGGCCGCCCCGCCGGCCGCCGACCAGGTGCAGGCGAGCGCCGCGCCCGAGGGCGCGCCCGCCCCGGCCCAGCCCGCACCGCCGACGGTGGCGGAGGGCGATAACCCGCCGGCACCCGCAACGCAGCAGCAGACCATCGGCAGCCCGCCGGCAATGCCCGCGCCGCCCCCCGGCTACGCCGCGCCCTCCCCCTATCCGGCATATCCGGCGTATCCGGCACCCTCCTGGGGCGCCTACGGCCCGCCGCCGCAGCCGTACTACTACAACCCTTACTACAACCCCTATTACAACCCGTACTACCGGCCCTACTACGGGCCCTACCCCGGGCCTTACTACAACCCCTATTAC
>CAZMMH010000230.1:0-4363 GCA_964567315.1 uncultured Gammaproteobacteria bacterium | reverse complement strand
CCATGTCGAGGGCGTCGTTGCCGGCGGCGACCACCACCACCGCGCCCAGGCCGATCGCGGTGTTGATCGCATTCTGTTCGGTAATGCTGCACGAGCCGGCCCCCCCGAGGCTGAGGTTGATCACCCGCGCCGGATGGGCATTCGCCGGCACTCCCGACACCGAGCCGCCCGCCGCCCACTCGACCCCCGCGCTGATGTCGGAGGTGTAACCGCCGCAACGCCCGAGCACCCGCACCGGCAGCAGCTTGGCCGAGCCGAGAATGCCGGCGATGCCGATCGTGTTGTTGCGAAGGGCCGCGATCAGCCCGTCCATCAGGGTCCCGTGCCAGCTGCTGCTCTTGACCGGAGAGCCGCTGTAGCAGTCGTCCGCCGCCACCCAATCGCCGGGATCGCTGGGGTTCGGGTCGCGACCGTCGCCGTCGTTGGCGGTGAAATAGACCCCGGCCGAATCGGCACTGATGAAGTCGTAGCCGTAGGGATAGCTTTGCCCCGAAACCGGGAAGACCTGACCCGCGAGGTCGGCGTGGCTCAGGTAACCGGTATCGGCCACCGCCACCGTGATGCTCTTGTCGCCACTGATGCCGTCGAGAATGCCCCAGGCATCGGTGACGTCGGTGGCCCCGGCGTAGGCGCTGGTGGCCTGCAGTGGCCATTGATCGGCGTAGTAGTGGTCGTTGGGGGTCACCGCTGCGGCCGGGTAACGGATGTAGTCCGGCTCGGCGTACTCCACCGACGGATCGGCCATCACCCGCGCCGCCATCGCCTGGACGTCGGCAACGGGACTGAAGCCGCCCAGCCCCAGCACCTCCGCCCCGCCCACCGTGCCGTGCAGGAGGGTCAGGTTCGCCCCGGCCTGCACGCCGAGCGCGGCGACCCGGCTACCGCTCATCGCCATCTGCACACCCGTCACGCTCGGCTTCAGCCTGATGATCAGACGGTCGGTGTAGCCGGAGCGGCCTGCGGCCGCCACCGGCACCAGCCAGGTCAGCAACAGCAGGCCGATAGCCGCGAAGGTCAGCCGCATCATGTACGCCGCGCAGGGTTGCCCAAGCTTTCGTTACTCCTGCCGTTGGCGCGTCACGCGCCGGTCGGCCTCGGCATAAACCACGTCGCCGCGATGGCCGATGGCCTCCACCAGGGCTCTGAATGCCGCCGCGTCCTTGAGCCCGGCGACCGAGTAGACAACGGCGCCGCCGCCCGCGGCGCCGAGGTAGGCGACACGCCCGCCACTGTTCCCGGCCAGGGATGCCAGCAACCCCGGCGCATCCGGCTGGACGGCTGCCGATCTGTATTTAACGATGATTCGGCCCGAATGGTTCCCGGCCGGTGGGGCAACCTCGTCGCCCGCCCGGCAACCTGCAAAGACCGAAACCAGCACGGCCATCAGCAATGCCCCGAGTGGCAAGCTCTTGGTCGGAAACTTGCGCATTGTCCCCTCGCGTCCGGCGGCAAGCCCCGGCTCTTGCGCGACAGGATACAGGCCGGGCTGCGGAACCGGATAGATGAAGGCCAAAACGGAGGTGGCGGAAGGTGAGGTGAGACGATCAAGGGGGCCAGCTTGGACGCTGCGAGCCAAAGGCCGCCTGAACCGACCGCGGGTCAGGGGACCGTGTCAGACGAAGGCTGCCGCTGTACATCGGTCGTCACGCCTGCAGTCTTCCGGCAACAAGGTGAGATAGGGAGGTCCAAGCCTGCGGGCGAGTGACCGAGTAGGGCCACCCGGCTTTACGCGAATTTCATAGGGTTGGGCTGGTAATTGCCAACGGGAGGGACGACGCCGCGAGGAGACGGCGCCGTCCTTTGCACACGACGGGAATTGAGCGAGGGTCGGGCACCGAAACACACCCTTCCGTCAAACGGGGAGATCTATGGGTGCCAGGCACCCGCCTTCATAGGCATCCATGCCTGCTTATTATCATTCAATTTCGTGTGGACATTACCAGAACCGGGCGAAAAGGCAATAGCCCTACAAAACCGAGGTTTTCGATCGGGGATAGCGCGCGGCGGGCCGCAACCCAGGGAATTCAGTTACTTGACGAGGGTATTCAGGTCAAAGATGGGCAGCAGGATGGCCAGCACGATGGTCAGGACCACACCGCCCATCACCAGGATCAGGATCGGCTCGAACAGGGCCATCAGGGTCTCCACCGTGGCCTGCTGCTCCCGCTCCTGGCTCAGCGCCGCCCGTTCCAACATCTCCTCCAGGTTGCCGCCGGACTCGCCGCTGGCGATGAGCTGCAGCAGCATGGGTGGGAAGTGGCCCCCCGGGGCCAGCGCGCGGTGCACGCTCGCCCCCTCGCGCACCTTGGCCGCGGCGGCGGTCACCGCCGCGCGCATGGGCAGGCTGCCGAGCACCTCGGCGGAGATGCGCAGGGCGTCGAGGATCGGCACGCCGGAGGCGGCGAGGATGCTGAAGGTGCGGGCGAAGCGGGCGGCATTGCTGCCCTTGAACAGCCGCCCGGCCAGGGGCAGGCGGTGCACCAGGCGGTGGGCACGCAGGCGCAGGGCCGGGTTGCGCAGCAGGCGCCCACCAACGAAGGCGGCGGCGGCCAGCAGGATCAGAATCAGCAGGCCCCACTCCCGCAGGAAACCGCTCACCGCGATCAGCGCGCGGGTCAGCCACGGCAGTTGCTGGTGGGTGTCCTGGAACACCTGCACCACCTGGGGCACCACGTAGGTGAGCAGGGCCATCACCACCAGGATCGCCACCGCGGTGAGAATCACCGGATAGAGCAACGCGAGCTGGGTCTTGTTCTGGAACTGCTGGCGCGCCTCGGTATAGTCGGCCAGCCGTTCCAGCACCATGTCCAGGTGCCCGGCCTGCTCACCGGCGTCGACCGTGGCCCGGTAGAGCTCGGAAAAGGCGCGGGGAAATTCCGCCAGGCCGGCACTCAGGGTATGGCCCTCCACCACCCGTGAGCGCACCGCCAGCATCATACTCTTGATGCGCGGCTGGTCGGCCTGTTCGGCCACCGTGCGCAGCGCCTCCTCCAGCGGCAGGTTGGAGCGGACCAGGGTGGCGAGCTGGCGGGTGACCAGGGCCAGTTCCGCCGCCTTGAGCCGACGTCCGCGGCTCACGCGGGGAGCGCCGTCACGCTCGCGCCGGGCCTCGCGCGCGACCGTCTGCACCTCCAGCGGCGTCAGCCCCTGCTCGCGCAACTGCTGGCGCACCTGGCGCGCGGTATCGCCCTCGGCGACGCCCTTGCGTTCGCGGCCCGAGGGGTCGAGGGCGATGTACTCAAATGCGGGCATTGGTAAACAAGGCAGAAGGCAGAAGGCAGAAGGCAGAAGGAAAATCGCGGGTCGCAGTCATTGTCGGTCGCTCCGTTGCTTCTTGGCTGCGTCTGCCGCCTTACGTTTCGCGTTGTTGATACAGGCTACCAAGATTCGGGTGAGTTCGTCCGCGCTTTCAAGCAACGACCGCAGCTCACCCGCATTACAAACGGCACTCTCATCAAGAAGCTCAAGCCAATACCGGCTCTCCTCCAGCTCCTGCAGGCCGCCACCGAGTTTGCTGACGAACTCGGCGTTTGAGCGGCTGCGCTGCGCTTCACGATAGTGCGCGCCGACCGAAGTACCGGCCCGCAGAAGCTGCTTGCCGATCACCAGTGCAACGACGTGCTTCGGCAGCCTTCCATACAGACCAATCACACCAAGCGCAAACTGCTTGGTTCGAACCTCCAGACTCATTACCGCCCCATCCATGGACGCCTCCGTTTGTCCCTTCTGCCTTCTGCCTTCTACCTTCTGCCTTGCTAGTCAACATTCGTCACCCGCAACACCTCCTCCAACGAGGTGTCGCCGGCCAGCACCCGGCGCATACCGTCGACGCGGATGCTGGCGGAGTGGCCGCGGGCCTGGGCCTCCAGGGCCTGCTCGCCGGCGCCGTCGTGGATCAGGCCGCGCAGGGCGTCGTCCACCGCGATCACCTCGTAGATACCGGTGCGGCCACGGTAACCGAGCTGGCTGCACTGCTCGCAGCCGACCGCGGCGTAGAGGGTCGGCGCCTCCGAGGCGGGCACACCGAGCGCCTCACAGTCGTGGGCGTTGGCGGCGTAGGGCCGCTTGCAGTGGGGGCAGAGCACCCGCACCAGCCGTTGGGCCACCACGCCGATCAGGCTGGAGGCGAGCAGGAAGGGCTCGACCCCCATATCGCGCAGACGGGTGACCGCGCCGACCGCGGTGTTGGTGTGCAGGGTGGAGAGCACCAGATGGCCGGTGAGCGAGGCCTGCACCGCGATCTCGGCGGTCTCCAGGTCGCGGATCTCGCCCACCATCACCACGTCCGGATCCTGACGCAGGATGGCGCGCAGGCCGCGGGCGAAGGTCATCTCCACCCGGGTGTTGACGTGGGTCTGACTGA
>CAZMMH010000229.1:0-4374 GCA_964567315.1 uncultured Gammaproteobacteria bacterium | reverse complement strand
CGCGGCATCGCCTCCTGGTACGGCACCAAGTTCCAGGGCCGCCTGACCTCCAGCGGCGAGCCCTACGACATGTGGAAGATGACCGCGGCCCACCGCAGTCTGCCGCTGCCGACCTACCTGCAGGTGACCAACCTGCGCAACGGCCGGCAGGTGGTGGTCAAGGTGAACGACCGCGGACCGTTCCACGAAAACCGCCTGATCGACCTCTCCTACGCGGCGGCGCGCAAGCTGGGCATCGTCGGCAACGGCACCGGGCTGGTGGAGCTCCGCGCCATCGATCCGGGTGCGCCGACGCCGCCGGTGCCGACCCGGGTGGCCGCTGCCCCGCTGGGCGACCCGCACATCTACCTGCAGCTCGGTGCCTTCCGCGACCGCCTGAACGCCGAACGGCTCAGCCGGCGGCTGCGGGCCGACGCCGGGCTGGCCCCGGTGCGGGTGGTGAAGGCAGCGGTGGGCGGCGCCCCGCTCTACCGTGTACGTCTGGGGCCGCTCGGCAGTGTCGATCAGGCCGACCACCTCAGCGCGACCCTCGCCCGCCACGGCATCCGCGACCCACGGGTGGTGGTCGACTGAACTGACGGCGCATCCTGCAGTCAGAAGATCGCGAGGGTGCCCGCAACGCACGCTTGACGTGCGCGGCGCGACCCTACAACTCGCTGTTGGCCTCCGGTAGAATGGGCCGACAGCCTTCGCCGACGCCATCCGCCGGCCCTCCATTCGCCCGCAGAGACTGAATATCCGGCCATGAATCAGCTGATCCCGCGTATTGCCTTCATTTTCCTCCTCGGCTTCCTGCTGCCCGTGCAGGCGGCGCCCATGCTGGTGCCGTCGCCGCCCAAGGTCGACGCCAAGGCCTACATCATCGTCGACTTCGAGAGCGGCCAGGTGATCGGCGAGCTCAACGCCGACAAGCGGGTCGAGCCGGCCAGCATCACCAAGCTGATGACCGCCTATGCGGTGTTCCACGAGCTCAAGGCCGGCACCATCCACCTCAACGACGAGGTCACCATCAGCAAGCACGCCTGGAAGGCGGAGGGCTCGCGGATGTTCGTCGAGGTGGGGCACAAGGTGAAGGTCAACGACCTGATTCACGGCATGATCATCCAGTCCGGCAACGACGCCAGCATCGCCCTGGCCGAGCACATCGCCGGCACCGAGGGCACCTTCGCCCAGCTGATGAACAAGTACGCCCAGAAGCTGGGCATGAAGCACACCCACTACGTCAACGCCACCGGCCTGCCCAATCCGCAGCACTACACCACCGCGCGCGACATCGCCACCCTGGCCCGCGACCTGATCCTGCAGTTCCCCGACCACTACAAGATCTACTCGCAGAAGCGTTTCACCTGGAACGGCATCAGCCAGTACAACCGCAACCGCCTGCTCTGGCGCGACCCCTCGGTGGACGGCATGAAGACCGGGCACACCGAGTCGGCCGGCTACTGCCTGGTGGCCTCGGCCAAGCGCAACGGCCAGCGCCTGATCACCGTGGTCCTCGGCACCAAGAGCGACAACGCCCGCGCCACCATCAGCCAGGCCCTGCTCAACTACGGCTTCCGCTTCTTCGAGACCCACAAGCTCTACGCCGCCGGCAAGCCCATCACCCAGGCGCGCATCTGGAAGGGCGCCAACGAACAGCTGCCGCTGGGCCTGCGGAAGGATCTCTACGTGACCATTCCCCGCGGCCAGTACAAGAAGCTCAAGGCCAGCATGGAGCTGCAGACCCCGATCGAGGCCCCGGCGGACAAGGGCGCGCGCTACGGCACGGTGAAGGTGACCCTCGGCAACAAGGTGGTCGCCAGCCGCCCGCTGGTGGCACTCGACGCCGTCGCCGAGGGCGGCCTGTGGACCCGCATGACCGATGGCGTCCGCATGATGTTCCAGTAGCCCGCCAGCCGCGGCGTACGGAGCGGAATCCATGACAGCGGCGACCGTCTACCTGAACGGGAGCTTCCTGCCGGCGGACGAGGCGCGGGTCTCGGTGCTCGACCGCGGCTTTCTCTTCGGCGACGGCGTCTACGAGGTGGTCCCGGCCTACGGCGGCCACCTGCTGCGCCTGCCCCACCATCTGCAGCGCCTGGCACAGAGCCTGGCCGGCATCCGCCTGCCCAACCCCCTGGACGACGAGGCCTGGCGCGCAATGCTCGAGGAGTTGGTGGCGCGCAACGGCGGCGGCGACCAGTCGGTCTATCTGCAGGTCACCCGCGGCGTGGCCGACCGCCGCGACCACGCCTTTCCCAGCGACGTGGTGCCCACGCTCTTCGCCATGAGCACGCCCATGGCACCGCCCGCCGCCGAGCAGTACGAAAGCGGCTTCAAGGCGGTCACCCTCGAGGATATCCGCTGGCAGCACTGCAACATCAAGGCGATCACCCTGCTGCCCAACGTGCTGCTGCGCCAGGAGGCAATCGACCGCGGCGCCGCCGAGGCGATCCTGGTGCGCGACGGTCTGGCCACCGAAGGCGCCGCCTCCAACCTGTTCGTGGTCGAGGGCGACACCCTGATCACCCCGCCCACCGGTCCCCAGCTACTGCCGGGGATCACCCGCGACCTGGTGCTCGAACTGGCCCGGGCCAACGCCATCCCGGCACGCGAGGAGGAGATCCCCGAGGGACGCCTGCGCGGCGCCGACGAGGTCTGGCTCACCAGCTCCACCCGCGAGATCGTGCCGGTCACCAGCCTCGACGACAGCCCCGTCGGTCTCGGCCGCCCCGGCCCGGTCTGGCGCCGGATGCGCGAGCTCTACCAGACCTACAAGGAGCGGGTGCGCCGCGGCGAGGCGCTATAAACCCTACGGGATGCTCTCAATTCTCTTAATGGGCACATAACAGGGTATAATCGCCGAGTTAACACCTGCAGGGCGGTCACCCCATGAGCGAACAACAACCCGCGATCGAGTACCCCCTCGACTTTCCGATCAAGGCGATGGGCGTCGCCAGCGACGGTTTCACCGCGCTGGTGGTGGATATCGTCCGCCGCCACGCCCCCGACCTCGACGCCGAGGGGGTCAACCAGCGCCCGAGCCAGGGCGGCCGCTACGTCTCCGTCACCCTCACCGTGCGCGCCGAGAGCCGCGAACAGCTGGACAACATCTACCGCGACCTGAGCGCCTGCGAACACGTGCTGATGGCGCTTTGAAAGGCGCCAGTCAACAGCCAAAAACAGGAAAAGACCGGTCTCGCGCAAAGACGCAAAGGCGCTAAGAAGACCCAGGACAGCGGGTCTCTCCTACGGAATCCCGATGGTATCGAAGCCCTTTTCCGCCGCACAGACACGACGGCCATACCTGTCGAACACTGCGACCGAAACCTGCCAGAGCGGCGTGTTTCCCAGAGAATGCGCTTTTCCTTTGCGCCTTTGCGCCTTTGCGCGAGACCGGTTTTCGCTTTATGCCTGAAATCGTCATCCGCCAGCTCGGCCGCCGCGACTACCTGCCGGTGTGGCGCGAGATGCAGGCCTTCACCGCCGGGCGCGGCCCGGAGACTGCCGACGAATTCTGGCAGGTGGAGCATCCGCCGGTGTTCACCCTCGGCCTCAACGGCAAACCCGAGCACCTGCTGGCGCCCGGCGATATCCCGGTGATCGAGGTGGATCGCGGGGGCCAGGTGACCTACCACGGCCCCGGCCAACTGGTGCTCTACCCCCTGCTCGACCTGCGCCGCCTCGGCCTCGGGGTGCGCGAGCTGGTCAGCCGCCTGGAGCTGGCGGTGATCGACCTGCTGGCCGGTTACGGCATCGCCGCCGAGGCACGCGCCGACGCCCCCGGAGTCTACGTGGACGGAGCCAAGATCGCCGCCCTCGGCCTGCGGGTGAAGCGCGGCGGCAGCTACCACGGCCTCTCCCTGAACGTGGCCATGGACCTGGAGCCTTTCGCCCGCATCAACCCCTGCGGCCACAAAGGCATGGCGGTGACCCAACTCGCCGACCTCGGCGGCCCCGACCGAGTGCAGGCCGTGGCACCGGCGCTGACCTCGCGCCTGGCCGCCCGCCTCGGCTACACTCTGCCCCCCGACCACGGCGAGGCCTGACGCCATGTCCGAAAACTCCCACGGCCGCCAGCGCGGCGCCGCCAAGGTGGCACGCATCCCGGTGAAGGTGGAGCCCACCGTGGCCCCGGCGCGCAAGCCGAAATGGATCCGCGCCAAGAGCCCCAACCATCCCGAGGTGCTGCGGCTGAAGGAGGTCCTGCGCCGGCAGAAGCTGCACACCGTGTGCGAGGAGGCCTCCTGCCCCAACCTGGGCGAATGCTTCGGCCACGGCACCGCCACCTTCATGATCCTCGGCGACATCTGCACCCGCCGCTGCCCCTTCTGCGACGTGGCCCACGGCAAGCCGGAGGCGCCCGATGCCGACGAGCCGGCCAAGCTGGCGGAG
>CAZMMH010000228.1:0-4396 GCA_964567315.1 uncultured Gammaproteobacteria bacterium | reverse complement strand
CGTCGCCGAACTTGACGGAGATGTTTTCGAACAGCGGCTTGGCGCCGAACTGCATAGTGACATTGGCGGTGGTGAGCACGTTGGGTATCCGGATATGCGATTGATGACGATAGGGGTCGCGTACACCGGCCCCGCGCCTGCGGCCAGGGGCCGTGGCGCCGGCTGTCGAGCCTGGCGGAAAACCGAGTAAAACCGGGGGATGTGGACCAGAATCGCGGTGCGCTGGCGCTATTGTCGCACAGGGCGCCGCCCCCCGCATCCGCCGGGCGGAGAGGGGCCGTTACCGCTTCCGCGAAGGCGGCACCGTGGATATTGGCACGCAGACTGGTCAGCCCCGGCTTCGCCACCTAGGCGGCCGACAAACAGCTGTCGCGGGCGGACGCGCTGCGCGCGGCCCGGCTGGAGCCAATGGGGAAGAGCGAAGGGGGTTTCAGCCTCGCCAATCCGCTGTTCCGGGCGCCGAACGCCCTGATCGGGGATGGCGGGCGGCAACGCGGGACGCTCCCGTCGACCCTTGGGGTCGGGTTACGCTGCGCTTACCCGACCTAGCCGTTTCCTGAACCGCAGGGATTCGGCAGGCGACTCTCCATGTGCTGCCCGGGCGCCGCCGGCGGGCGGCAGCCGAACGGGGTAAAGAACCCGCGGGCGGCGGTCGCGGGTGACCAGATGCCGGCGCTCATGGACGCGAGCCGCGACGTGGCTACCACATGAGGTCGTCGGGAATGGGGTGGTCGGCGTAGGCGTCGTCCTCCGCCCCAACCTCTTTCGGATCGTTGAGCAGGACCAGGCTGTCCGGCTCGCGGGCAGCGATCTTCTGTGCGGCGTCGGCAGGGACGATGGCGTAGCCGTCGCCGAAGCGGACGATGCCCAGGCGGCCACGGCCGAGCTGGCCGGCGGTGGCCTCGTCCACGTAGAGCTGCTTGACCTTGCTGCCGTCGGTGAAGTGGAAACGGGCTTCGCCGTCGGCCTCGACCCGGTGACTCTCGATCAGCTGGCGCACCTGGGCCTCCAGCGCCTTGCGCTCGGCCTCGGCCTTGCGCTGCGCGTTCAGCTCACGGTCCCGTGCGGCCTTCTCCGCCTGGGCACGCTCGGCCTCGCGGCGGGCCTCGTCGGTGGGGACGGCCTGGCCGCCCTTCTGCTGTCGCTTCTGCTTCTGCTTGGCCTTGCTGACGTGCTTGGCCTTCTTCTCGTCGACCAGGCCGGCCTTCAGCAGCTGTTCTGTGAGCGCATTGCGCATGGGAACTCCTCGAAACGACTTTTCGCCATTTTAGCGCGAACGTCGTGAAGGTTCGTCCGCCGCAGTCTCGGCGGCACCGCGGATCAGCCGAACTCCTCGTTGAACAGCAGCCGCCAGGCGTTGCGGTAGGCGACCTGGTGGCGGGTCTCCTGCGGCAGCCGCTTGAGGAAATCGCGGTGGCGGCGGTCGTACTCGGCGATCCGGTCGATGCGGTCCTGGCCGAGATCGAGGGCCGAGAGGAAACGCTGGGGATGGGCGACGATCAGGTCGCGCCACTCCGGCTTCAGGCCGCCGCGGCCGCTCCAGACCCGGGCGTGACGCTGGTGGCTGGGCGGATAGGTCGAGCTGGCGTCGCCGAAGGCGGTATCGAAGTAGAGGTTGGGGAAGCGCTTGATCAGTCCCTCGACGTAGGCGGCGGAGTAGTGGCCGGCCCGCTCAATGTAGCGGATCTGCGCCAGGTGGCACCAGACCACCCGGGCGCGGGGGTACTTCGCCAGCATGCGCTCCAGCGGCGCCAGCAGGGTGTCCTCGATCTCGTAATGGATCTGGAACGGCAGGCCGGTCTGTTCGCTTAGAGCGAACAGACGCTCGCCCACCGGGCCGTCGATGGCGATGTTGACGTCGCGGTCGCGGTCGCCCCGCTTGGCCTGGCGCGGCGAGGGATAGTGACGGAACTCGTATTCGCCGAAGAGCAGGATCTCGCCGCCGCGGGCGGCCGCGGCCTGGGCATCGAGGAACTCGCCGGGGGCCTCGGTCAGCTCGGGCGGCTGGCCGCCGTTGCCCACCGGGATGAAATGGTCCGGGTAGTCGGCCAGCAGGCGCGCGGAGAGGTCGTCGTAGCGCACCCCCTTGCGAAACTGCTTCTTGCCGATATCGGCAGAGAGGGCCATCAGGCCGATGCCGTGGCGGTCCATGGCGGCGGCCACGGCGTCGATCTGCACCTTGCGCGGATTGCAGGAGCTCTCGACGTCGATGTAGGGGAGGCCACCTTTGGCCAGTATCCGCTTCAGGCGCCTGGCGTAGCCGGTCTTGAGGGCAGCAGCGTCGACACCGCTGCCGGCGTTGGCCGGCAGCCAGGCGGAGAGCGGCAGCGCACAAAGAAGCTTGAGCATGCCGCGCCGGGTGATGGTGGTCATGGCCCTCTCCTTGCCACAGGCGTGTCCGCGGACGAACGGCGCGCCGCCGTTTTCGATTGTGCGCCGACGGAGGGCCTTGGGCCAGCCGGCCCGGAGGGTGTGAAGCGCCGGCGGGAGGCGGGGTGGCGGGAAGGCCCGCCACCCTGGGAGCTACCTAGACCCGGACCACGCCCAGCGGGGCGACCTCGCGGCCGTAGATCTCGTTCCACACCTGGGCGATGCCGGCGTACATGGCCGAGGCGCCGCAGACGATCCCCTCGTAGCCGGCGATGGTGCCGAGGAGGGCGGAGCCGGTGAACTCCTTGGCCGCCAGCAGGAAGAAGAGCACGGTCAGGGTGGCGAAGACCACCTGCAGGGCGCGGTTGAGGCGCAGGGTGCCGACGAACAGCAAAGCGGTGAAGACACCCCACAGGCCGAGGTAGAAGCCCATACCCGATGCACTCGGTCCCGCGGCGCCGGTGTTCATTTTGGACATCACGATCAACCCCACCAGGGTGAGCCAGAACATGCCGTAGGAGGTGAAGGCGAGGGTGCCGAAGGTGTTCTTCTTCTTCCACTCCATGATGCCGGCGATCACCTGGGCGAGGCCACCATAGAAGATGCCCATGGCGAGAATCATGGTGTCCAGCGGAATGATGCCGGCATTGTGGATGTTGAGCAGCACGGTGGTCATGCCGAAGGCCATCAGGCCCAGGGGTGCGGGATTGGAGGTGGTGTCCTGGATACTGATCGCGGTGTTTTCTTGCATGTCGCCTCTCCTGTCCGAATGGGGCCGTGACGCCCGCGGGGTGTTGATGGATGACCGTGGTTGCCATGCCGCGTGCCGGTGGCGCGGCGCTCCGAGCCCGGCCCCGGCATCGTTGCACAATTTTCAGGCACGTTACGTTTGCCGGGGAAGAAAAATTCTCGCACCTATCGAAAGCGTTGTGGCTGCGTTAATCGAGCGCAAACACGGTCAAGGGAACGCCAAGCCGATGGCCGCCACGAACCGGTATTACGCGAAAATGCCCAAGCAGGCAGCAAGCTCCCGACCGGTGCAATGCACCAGCGAAATGCAGGTCTGAACGGGCAAAAACGCCGCGACGAAAAACTCGTCGCATGACCGATTGTCGCGGGCGAAATCGGGTAATAAGCTACGCCCGGCCGTCACGCCGACGCACATCATTGCAAACCAAGATGACAAGGAAAGAGACAATGCGCTGGTTTCAGAGGTTTGCCCTCTTCGTCGCCCTGCTCGCCGGCACCGCCGGCAGCGCCGCCCTCGCGGCCACCGCCCCCCATGCCGACATCCTGATCGTCTCCGGCTCGATTCGGAATCCGCAGGCCAAGGGGGTCAAGGATGCGCGGGTCTTTTTCTTCCGCGACGGCGCGCCGCTGGCCGATGCGCCGGAGGTGACCACCGACGCCGCTGGCACCTTCGAGGCCGAACTGAAGCTGCCGCCCGGCAGCCTGCCCGACGCCAAACTGACCTTCGCCGTCCAGCGGCCGTCGTACAAATCGACCGAGCCCGCTCCGCTCGGCCACGTCCTGGCCGACCAGGTGGACGCCCAGGGCAACCACCACTACCTCAGCCACGTCGAGCTGACCCTGCAGCGGGCGGTGTCACCGGCGCTGTGGATCGCCACCGCGGTGCTGCTGGCGGTCTATGTCTTCATCGCCTTCGAGCTGCTGCACCGCACCCTGGCCGCCCTGGTCGGGGCCTCGGCCCTGCTCTTCGTCAGCTACACCTTCGGCACCTTCGATCCCGGCTACCGCATCCTCACCTTCGAGGACGCCATGCGCGCCATCGACAACAACGTCATCTTCCTGTTGATGGCGATGATGATCATCGTCGGCGTGTTGAAGAAGACCGGGGTGTTCCAGTGGTTCGCCTACAAATCGTTCCAGCTCGCCCGCGGCAACATCTACCTGCTGGCGGCGCTGCTGATGCTGGTTACGGCGGTGGTATCGGCCTTCCTCGACAACGTCACCACCATGCTGCTGATCGTGCCGGTGTCGATTGAGATCGCCCTGGCCCTGAAGA
>CAZMMH010000227.1:0-4399 GCA_964567315.1 uncultured Gammaproteobacteria bacterium | reverse complement strand
ACTTCCTCATGTCGCATCTAAAAGTACATCTTAATTCTCTGATGCGATTGCCCTGGAATTTGACGCAAGCAGTTCGCCTTCCCAAATCTGATCGCCAACGCGTGAAAGGTACCCCTTTTCGGACACCTTTCCCGCTTTCTGCCCCACCGAAAAACGCAGGACCATAACGGCCATCCGCATCGCCCGGAGGCCGAATGTCCCAACCCGTCGAAATCCCCCGTCACGTCGACGATCCGCCCACGCTCCTCTTGTGGCGCATCGACGACCTGGTGCCTGTGGTTCTGATGCTGGTGCTGGGTATCCTGGCCGACCAGCTCCTGGTCTTTCTCCTGCTCGGCATCGTCCTGGTGCGCCTCTACGGGCGTTTCCGCGACAGCCGGCCCGACGGTTACGCCCTGCACTGGGCCTACTGGGCGGGGCTGCTTGGCTTACGCGGGCGCACCACGCCCAATCCCTTCATCCGCCGGTGGTTGCCGTGACGCTCGCCGATTTCCTTGCCACCTGGCGCGGCCTGACCTTGGAGAACCGCCTGCACCGTCTCGCGGTCCTGGGCCTGATCGGCACCAACCTGATCACCGCCGTCGCACTACTGCGCGCCGATCACACGGTAGTCCTGGTCCCGCCCGTGCTCGAAGGCCAGGTGAGCGTCGCCCGGGAGAGCGCCAGCCAGGAGGTCAAGGAGGCCTGGGCGTTGTACGTCGCGGAGCTCCTCGGCAACGTCAGCCCCTCCAGCGCCGAGTTCATCCAGAAGGCGGTGGACCCGCTGCTCGCCCCTACGCTGCGCCGTCCGGTGCTGGAGGTGATGGCCGCCCAAGTCCGCGAGATCCAGCGCGAGCGGGTGAGCATGAGCTTCAACGTGCGCGCCATCGCCTACGACCCGCCGACCGACAAGGTCTTCGTTACCGGCGTGCAGACCACCAGCGGTCCGGGCGGTAAGCCCGTGGCCCGCACCCGCACCTACGAGCTGATCGTGGGCTTTGCCCACTACCGGCCGGTGATCCGCCATCTCGATGTCTATCCCGAGGAGCCGCGTGTAGGCGATCGCACCAACCCCCTGCCGCCTGAATCGACGGACGCCGCCACAGGAGAACGCCATGACTAGAACACTGATCTGTGCCCTGGGCCTCGGCGCCCTCATGAGCGGCGCTACGCTGCAGGCCGCCGAGGATCCCGGTATCGCGCTGCCACCGGTACCGCGCGAGCTGCTGCTGGCCGCGAACGACCCACCGGCGACCATTCGCCATGTCTCGGCCGAGGCATCCGTCGAGGACGCACCGGACGTGGGAGAGTCCCCGGCAGCGACCCTGGCACTGGGACCCAAGACCATCCGGGTCTCCCCGGGGACCACCGCCATCGTCGAGGTCGCCATCGACCACCTGAACCGCATCGTCACCCCTTTCGCCTCACCCCAGGTGCGCACCGTCTCCCGGGCGACGACCCAGGTCGATGGCAACGCCATCTACGTCGCGACCGCGAGCGAGGAGCCGGTGAGCCTCTTCATCACCGAGGCGGGCGATACCGCCACAGCCATCTCGCTGACACTCGCTCCGCGGCACATCCCGCCGCGGGAGGTGCGCCTGGTGCTCACGGGCGGCGTGGTTCCGGTGCGCACCACCGCTCCGACCGCCAAGCCGCCAAGGCCCTTAGCGCGTAGCGATCAGCCCTATGTGGAGCACATCGCCTCCGCCTTCCGGGCGCTGGCCCGGAACCGGGTGCCCGCCGGCTACGAGCTGCGCAAGGCCCGTCGCGGCGAGCGCCTTGACTGCTGCCAGCCCGGGCTCTCGGTGACCAGCGCTCAGGTTTTTGAGGGCCGGGGGCTGCGCATCCTTGCGGCCAAGGCCCGCAATCGGGGCAAGCAGCCCATCGTCTTGGAAGAGCATCGCTGCGGTGCTGATCGCGGAGCGGTGGTGGCCGCCGTTGCCGCCTGGCCGCGATCGCGCCTCGCCCCCGGCGAGGACACCGAGCTCTACGTCGCCGTGCGCCCGCGCGAATCGGACTCTGAAAGGGGCGACCGTCCCACGCTTCTCGGAGGGATGTAATGAGCCTCACGGATCGCTGGGAAGGTCTCTCGCCGGGACTGCGCCGCGGGCTCGTGGTCGGCGGTGCCGTCGCCCTGATCCTCGCACTCGCCTCGCTCCTGGTTTCCGCGCCTACGAATGAGCGCGGCGGCCCCGCCGGCGAGCGCAAGCGCCTGATCACCAACCTGCTGACCGACGCCGATCCGCGGGCCATCGGCATCGAGGGCCTGGCCGAGCGGCTACGCCGGCTGGAGACCCACATGGACCAGCTCGCCGTCAGCCTGGAGAAGCTCGGCCTCGGCAAGGGTGTGGATCCCGAACGGGACGCCGTGATCGAGGGCCTGCGCCGGAAGAACGCAAAACAGCTCGAGGAGCTGCGCCGACAGCAGGCGGCCCTGCGCGAGCAGCTGAAGGCGGGGAGCGCGACACCCGCACTGCCACCGACGGAGGCGACCCTTCCGCCGGTCGCCACGCCTGCCGAGCGGACGCCGATCCCGCCGCGCACGCCACGGCCGCTCGATCGCATCTTCGATCCGATGCCCGAGAGTCAGCAAGTCCAACCGGGCTCAGCCCGTCTGCCTGCGATCGCCGCGGAGACCGCCCGAGGCCCCAAGGCGCTCCAGATCCGCCTGGTTGCGGCCGAGCCGAAGCAAGAAGGCGACGAGCTTCCCGAGGATGCCGTCCTCATCCCCGCCGGCAGCATCCTGCGGGGTGTCCTGCTCTCCGGCATGGACGCGCCCACGGGCAAGCAGTCTCGGCGCGATCCCTATCCGGCGCTGGCGCGCATCAAGCACGACGCCATCCTGCCGAACCGCTTCCGAGCCGACGTGCGCGAGTGCTTCCTGATGCTCGCCGGCTACGGAGATCTGGCGAGTGAGCGGGCCTACCTGCGCACCGAGGCCATCACCTGCGTGCGCGAGGACGGCGGCGCCATCGAGGTGGCCATCGACGCCTACGCCACCGGCGAGGACGGCAAGGTCGGGGTGCGCGGGCGGGTGGTGAGCAAGCAGGGCAAGCTCATCGCCCAGGCCATGATGGCCTCCTTCGTGGAGGGCTTCAGCAAGATGTTCTCCACCGTCCCCGTCACCACCCTCTCGACCACCGCCGGCCAGAGCGCGACCTTCCAGAACGTACTGACACCCCAGGCCATGCAGGGGGCGGCGGTGAGCGGTGCGGGTGACTCCCTCGATCGCCTCGCCGACTTCTTCATGGACATGGCCGAGGAGATGTTCCCCGTGATCGAGATCGACGCCGGGCGCAGCATCGAGCTCGTGCTGAACCGGGGTGCCACCTTGCGCATTGGCGGACCGGCACCGTCGGGAAAGAGGCGGAAATAGGACTACCTATCGCAGCGGCCGAGCGCCAAGAAATCGGGAACCATAGCGCCATGAACCCCATAACCCTTCGACCGATCTCCACCATCCTACTCGCCCTCGGGATGGGTCTGCCCGCCTTTGCGGCAGAGAACAACAACGCCCCGGTGAGCCCGCAGGCGCCGGGAGGCGTCCAGGAGCTGCTGCGCGGCATCCGCGGCATGCAGCGCCTGCCGGTCGCCGGCGTGCAGATGGTCGATGCCGGGGAGCGGGTGCTCTTCGTCTCCGACAACGGCCGCTACGTCTTCACCGGATCGGCCTGGGACCTGTGGCACGGGGCGAAGCTCCAAACGCTGGAGGATGGCGCCCGGCTCGCCGCGCGCGTCGATTTGAAGCGACTGGGGCTCGATCCCGCGAGTCTCAGGGCAATCGATCTGGGCAGCGGCAAAGAGGATGTGGTGGCGTTCGTCGACCCCCGCTGCCCCCATTGCCGCAGTCTCCTGGAACAGCTACCGGGCCTCGCCGAGCGCTACCGTTTTCGGCTGGTGCCCCTGCCTGTGCTGGGACGCGATTCGGAGACGGCTGTGGTGCGCCTGGACTGCCTGGCCGAGTCGAACCCGGCTGCCGCAAGCGAGGCCCTGCTCGCCGGCGATGTCGCGGCGCTCCCGGAGGCCGCGAGCACCTGCGGGCAGGCCCCGGCGCATCGCGCCTTGGTGACGGCGCGCCTGCTTGGCATTCTGGGGGTGCCCTACCTGATCGCCCCGGACGGGCGCCTGCAGCAGGGCGCCCCCGCGGACCTGCAAGCTTGGCTGGAGGGCAACGAATGAGAACCACGTACGCGCTGCCCCTGACTTTGCTGACCGGCACCCTTTCCGGCTGCGCGGGCATCGGCAAGCAGGACTTCGCCTGCCCCGGATACCCGAGCAAGCCCCTGTGTATGTCCACCTCCGAGGTCTACCGGCTGACCGACGGCTCTGCGTTGTCGCAGGCCGCTGTGAAGCGTCCACCGATCAAGGACGCCCCGCGCCTGGAAGACGAGCTGTTTCTGGAGACGCCTTGATGAAGAAG
>CAZMMH010000226.1:0-4406 GCA_964567315.1 uncultured Gammaproteobacteria bacterium | reverse complement strand
CTCGTGCGAGCTCTACGGCCTGCTCAAGCGGCCCGACGAGAAGCACGTCACCGAGCGCGCCTACGACAACCCCAAATTCGTCGAGGACATGGTCCGCGACGTCGCCGCCCGCCTCAACGCCGACGAGCGGATCAAGGCCTACGTGGCCGAATCGGAAAACTTCGAGTCGATCCACAATCACTCGGCCTACGCCCTGATCGAGCGCGACAAGGCGGCCAATCCGGTCAGCGCCTGAACGGCCGGGCGGCCGCCGGGCAGAGCACTCTCCCGGGCGGCACCCGGTCTCAGTACTTCTGCCGCAGCATCAGCAGGGTGCCGCTGTTCTTTATCTCGGTGTGGCCGAGGAAGGACATGCCGAGCAGCGCGGGGTTCGGCGCCCCGCCCGGCACCACCACCGCAGCGACGTTCCGCAGTTCGATATCCCCCACCCGAACCCGGTCCAGGGTGACCTGGTAGGCGGCGCTGACGCCGCCCGCCGTCTGCACCCGGATCGGGGTGCCGACGTAGCGGAAGTCGATGCCCAGGCTGCGCGCCTGCTCGCCGCTGATGGAGACCATGGAGGCGCCGGTGTCGGCGATGAAGTTGACGACTTGGCCGTTGATCGAGCCGGTGGTGCTGAACATTCCACCCTCGTCTTTGCCGATCACCACCTCCGGGCTTTTCGGCCCCGCAAGGTTCGTGTGCACCTCGCTGCCGAGGGGCAGCCGCCGCTGCACCCCGTCCACCTCAAGCAGGGCCGACTCGCTGTCGGCGTGAATCAGGCGCACCCCCTCCGGCGTGGTCTCACCCTCCCTGAGAAGGTGCCGGGCGCCGTCGACCGTGATGACGGCGCGGCCCGAAAACAGCGCCTGCACGCTGACCGACTCCACCGCCCAGGCACTGCTCCACGCCAGCATTCCCGCCAGCAGCCACCACCGTCCCATCGTCTTCACCCCCTCGCCGTCCGCACCAAGGGTAACGCGCGCGCCACGCCGGCGCTATCGGCCGAAGGCCAGCGCCAGCAACTGCAGCCCGACCCAGGCGAAGACCCCGGCCAGCAGGTCGTCCAGCATGATGCCGAGCCCGCCATGGACCCGGCGGTCCACCGGGCCGATGGGCCACGGCTTGAGGATGTCGAACAGGCGGAACAGGGCGAAACCGACACCCCACCAGAGCCAGCCGGCCGGTGCCACGGTCATGGTCACCAGGTAGCCCACCACCTCGTCCCAGACGATCCCGGGGTGGTCGTGGACGCCGAGATCGCGGCTGACCCGCTCGCAGATCCAGACCCCAGCGACGAACAGGCCGGCCACGGTCACCAGATAGAGCCAGGTCTCGAGCCCCGCAAACAGCCAGTAGATCGGCAGCGCCGCCAGGGTGCCGAAGGTACCGGGGGCCACCGGCATGGCGCCGCTGCCGAAGCCGCAGGCGAGAAAATGCCAGGGGTCGCGCAGGGGGGTGACGGCCGGGCGCGCGCTCATGGGGACTCCGTGGTGAAGTGTTCGTAGCCGCTGCACCCAGCCCGGTACTCGCGGCCGTCACGGTGGTGCAGGCGCAGGCCGGGCTCCGCCTCGATCGTCCCCACCGCGCGGCAGCCGCAGTCGAGTCGGGCGCACAAGGCCTCGAGCGTGGCCGCATGCTCCGGCGGCGCGGTGAAACAGAGCTCGTAATCGTCGCCACCCGCGAGTGCCGCCGCGAGCCGCTCCTCGAGCGGCACCTCCCCTGCCAGCGGCTCCTGGGGCACCGCGTCCACGTCGAGGCTGCAGCCGACGCCAGCGGCCGCGAGAATATGGCCGAGGTCGGCCAGCAGCCCGTCGGAAACGTCGATGGCGGCACTGGCAAGGCCGCGCAGGGCCAGGCCGGCGGCAAGCCGCGGCTGCGGCCGGTCGAGGCGGGCGCGACAGCGCTCCGCGTCGTCCGTCGCCAGGGCCAGCCGCTCCTGCAGGTGGGCCAGGCCCAGGGCCGCACCGCCCAGGGCACCCGTGACGTATACCCGGTCGCCGGGCCGGGCGCCGCTGCGGCGCAGGGCCTGGCCCGTGGGCACCAGACCGTGCACCTGGACGCTGACGGTCAGCGGGCCGCGGGTGGTATCGCCGCCGATGAGCTGCATGCCGTGGACCCGGGCGAGCTCGACAAGGCCCCGACTGAAGCCCTCGAGCCAGGCCGGGTCCGCCGCGGGCAGCGTCAGGGCCACGGTCAGCCAGGCCGGCTCGGCGCCCATGGCCGCGAGGTCGCTCAGGTTGACCGCCAGGGCCTTGTGGCCGATGGCGGCCGGATCGGTGCCGTGAGGGAAATGCACCCCCGCCACCAGGGTATCGATGGCCAGCGCCAGTTCCTGCCCCGGCGCCACCCGTACCAGCGCGGCGTCGTCACCGATGCCGAGCAGCACGTCGTCGCGCCGCCCGGCGTGGCGTTCGAAGTAGTGCTGGATGAGGGAGAACTCGCCGAGGGGCATGGCAAAACCAGTGAATGGTGAATAGTGGCTAGTGGATGGTTGCGGTGCGCCGGGCGCGACCTTTGCATGCGCGTGCGCAAGGCGCACCCGCCAACTATTCACTCTTCACTATGCACGATCAACTCCCGCTACTTGCGGGATGCCTCGACCTCGACCTTGCGCAAATCGCGGGCGAGCCGATCCATCACGCCATTGATGAAGCGGTGGCCCTGCTCGGCACCGAAGGTCTTGGCCAGCTCCACCGCCTCGTTGATCACCACCCGATAGGGTATCTCCGGATGGTGTGCGAACTCGTAGGCGCCCAGGCGCAGGATGGCCTGCTCCACCGGATCGACCGCCTCGATGCCGCGACTGAGGGCCGGGGCCAGGGCCGCGTCGAGGGTGTCGAGATGGGCCGGAACGCCGTGCAGCAGCTCCTTGAAGTAGTCGACGTCGGCATCGCCCAGTTCCTGCTCGTCGAGGAACTGCCGCTCGATGTCGCTCACGTTCTGGCCGGTCATCTGCCACTGGTAGATGGCCTGCATCGCCAGGCGGCGGGCGCGGCTGCGCGCCTTCGCCCGGGCCTGCCCCTTGGGCGCTTGGCTCATCGGGATCAGCCTTCCAGACGGCGCAGCACGTTGATCATTTCGATCGCCGACATGGCCGCCTCGGCACCCTTGTTGCCGGCCTTGGTGCCGGCCCGTTCGATCGCCTGCTCGATGGAGTCGACGGTGAGCACGCCGAAGGCGATCGGCACCCCGGACTGCAGGCTCACCTGGGCCAGCCCCTTGGTGCACTCACCGGCGACGTATTCGAAGTGGGGGGTGCCGCCGCGGATCACCGCACCGAGGGCGACCACTGCGTCGTACTGCTTGCTCGCCACCAGCTTCTGCGCTGCCACTGGCATCTCGAAGGCACCGGGCACCCGCACGATGTGCAGGTCGGCATCCTCGGCCCCGTGACGCTTGAGGGTATCCACCGCACCCTCGACCAGATGTTCGACCACGAAGCTGTTGAAGCGCGCCACCAGCAGGGCAATGCGCGCGTCGCGCAGGGTGAGTTGGCCTTCGGTCGTCTTGATCTTGCTCATGTCACTACACTCCAAACAAAAAATTGAATTTTGAATTCTTGATGTTGAATTTTGAATTGAGGTGGGTGTTTCGCACCCGGCTCTTTATACAAAAGCCGCGCGCAGCGCACCGGAATTCAACATTCAAAATTCAAAATTAACCATTCTCCTTACGAGTTCCCGGAGCCCAGGTACTCCACCACCTCCAGCTCGAACCCGGCCAGGCCGTGCATCCTGCGCGGGGCGCTCATCACCCGCATCTTGTGCACCCCCAGGTCGGCCAGGATCTGGGCACCGATGCCGTAGGTGCGCAGGTCCTCGCCGTGCTCGTGACGCTCGGGGCTGCCGCCCTGGGCGGCCAGCTGATAGTTGCGGATGCGCCGCACCAGCCGGCGCGGATCGCCCTTCTTGCGCAACAGCACCACCACCCCGGCGCCCTCCTGGCCGACCCGTCGCAGCACGTCGGACAGCGGCCAGCCGCAATCCTCGTGCAGGGCGCCCGGAATATCGCAAATGCAGTCGCTCAGGTGCACGCGGACCAGGGTCGGCTGGTCCGGCTTGACCTCGCCCATCACCAGGGCCAGATGCACCTCGTGATCGATAGAGTCGTTGTAGGCGAGCATGCGGAAGTTGCCGTATTCGGTCGGGTAGTCGCACTCCGCCACCCGCTCGACGGTCTTTTCGTTCTCGATCCGGTAGTGGATCAGGTCGGCCACGGTGCCGATCTTGAGACCGTGCTCGGCGGCGAACTTCTCCAGATCGGGACGCCGCGCCATGCTGCCGTCCTCGTTGAGGATCTCGACAATCACCGAGGTCGGCTCCAGGCCGGCCAGGCGTGCCAGATCACAGCCCGCCTCGGTGTGGCCGGCGCGGGTCAGCACGCCGCCGGGCTGCGCCATCAGGGGGAAGATGTGACCGGGCTGG
>CAZMMH010000225.1:0-4408 GCA_964567315.1 uncultured Gammaproteobacteria bacterium | reverse complement strand
GGCGGCACGCGGGATGCGCGCGATCGAGCACCAACGGGGCGGACCCGCCTGCCGACTGATCGCGATCAGCGCCCGCACCGATCCGGAGCAGGCCGCGGCCGCACGCGCGGCCGGCTGCGACGATCTTTTGCAGCGCCCGCTACGCCGGGAGACCCTGCTCGCCCTGATCGAGGGACAACGTGCGGCGGCGGCAGCCACGACGAGTGAACTCGATCCCGCCCTACGCCCGCTGCTGCCGCAGCTGTTCGAGCAACTGGAACGGTGCCGCGTGAGCCTGGCGACAGCGGAGGGAGACGACGACGCGGAGGGCATGCGCCGCAGCGCCCACGCCGCGCGGGGCAACGCACAGATGTTCGGCGCCGACGAGGTGGACCGGATTCTGGGCGAAATAGAGCTGCACGCGGAGACGGATCCGCCCCGGGCACGCGCCGCGCTCGGCGGCCTCGCCGAGGCGATCGCCGCGCTCAAGGCGCGGCTGGAAAACGACTAGTCGTCGTCGCGCGGCCAGGCCAGGCCCCACATCAGGACGCCGAAGCCCCCGAGGATCCAGGTCACCACCGGCGCCCGACCGAGCATTTCAGTGGCATGGCCGTCGAGGCCCAGGAGCACCGCGGCGCTGATGACCAGCGCCGCTCCGACCACCGCCACGTACTGACGCTGACCGTTGCGACGCATTTCGCGGCGGATCCGTTTCAGCTCCTCCGAGCGCCACTCCACCTTCAGCCGCCCCTCGGCGGCGCGGTCGAGGAAATCGTGCAGCCGTCCGGGCAGCGCCGGCAGCTGTTCGGACCATTTCGGCACCGTCTCCTTGATTCGGTTGACGAAGGCCCGGGTGCCCACCTGCTCGCTCATCCAGCGCTCGAGGAAGGGCTTGGCGGTCTGCCACAGGTCCAGGTCGGGATCGAGCTGGCGCCCCAGCCCCTCGATGTTGAGCAGGGTCTTCTGCAGCAGCACCAGCTGGGGCTGGACCACCATGTCGAAGCGGCGCGCGGTCTGGAACAGGCGCAGCAGCAGGTGGCCGAAGGAGATTTCCTTCAGCGGGCGCTCGAAGATCGGCTCGCAGACCGCGCGGATCGCCGACTCGAATTCGTCCACCCGGGTGCCGCCCGGCACCCACTCCGACTCCACGTGCAGCTCTGCCACCCGACGGTAGTCGCGATTGAAAAAGGCCAGGAAATTCTCCGCGAGGTAGCGCTGATCCACCGGGCTGAGGGTACCCATGATGCCGAAGTCGACGGCGATGTAGCGGCCGTCGGGGGCGACGAAGATGTTGCCGGGGTGCATGTCGGCGTGGAAGAAGTTATGGCTGAAGACCTGGGTGAAGAAGATCTCCACCCCACGCTCGGCCAACTGTTTGAGGTCGATGCCCTCGGCACGCAGGGTCTCGATCTCGCTGATCGGGGTGCCGTAGATGCGCTCCATCACCATCACCCCGCGGCGGGTGAGCGGCCAGTAGACCTCGGGGACGTAGAGCGCCGGCGAGTTCTGGAAGTTGCGCCGCAGCTGGGAGGCGTTGGCCGCCTCGCGCACGAGATCCAGCTCGTCGTAAATGGTCTTCTCGAACTCCTGCACCACCTCCACCGGACGCAGGCGGCGGCCGTCGCGCCAGTAGCGCTGGGCCAGCTCGGCGACGATATAGAGCAGGCCGACGTCGCGGCGGATCACCTTGTCGATCCCGGGGCGGAGCACCTTGACCACCACCGCGCGGCCGTCGTGCAGCCTGGCCGGATGCACCTGGGCGATGGAGGCGGAGGCCAGTGGCTGGTCGGAGAATTCGCGGAACACCGATTCCAGAGATTCGCCGTAGACCTTTTCCAGCAGGGCGCGGGCCTGCTCGCCCGGGAACGGCGGCACCCGGTCCTGGAGCTTGGCCAGCTCCCTGGCGATCTCGTCCGGCAGCAGGTCGCGGCGGGTGGAGAGGATCTGGCCGAACTTGACGAAGATCGGTCCGAGCTCCTCCAGGGCGCGGCGGATGCGCACGCCGAGGGACTCGTTGCGGCGGCGGAACCAGTAGTAGGGCGAGAACCAGCGGACGAAGCGTAGCGGCCGAAACAGGTGGGTGGCGAGCACGATCTCGTCGAGACCGTGGCGCAGCAGGACGTGGTTGATGTGGATCAGGCGCAGGGCCTGGGCGGGACGAATCATCGGGCCCGCCCCTGCAGTCGGCGCAGGCGCGCCTCCAGGCGGTCCACGTCCTCGCGCAGAGTGTCGACCTCGGCGAGGAACTGCTCCACCTCGTCGCGGGTCGGCAGGAGACGGCTCTCCTCGCGCAGGTATTCCGACAGGTCCTGGCCCAGGCTGTCGGCCGCCTTGCGGCCCCAGGCCAGGGTGTCGCGGACCGCGTTGCCCACCTGGTGGGCGACCACGTCGCCGGTGAGCCGCGACAGGTGCTCCTCCCAGTCGATATCCACCGCCTCGAGCAGGGCCTGAAAGCGGCGACCGAGATCGATGTCGCCGCGGATCTCGACGTCGCCGGTAAACAGCGGCCGGCCACGCTCGTCGGCAGTGCCGAGGCGCAGCAGGGCCAGCGGCGTGCCGCTGATCCAGGCATCGGCCTCGCCGGCGTAGTCGCCGAGCACCTGGAAGCTGTGGCCCGGCAGGATGAAGAAGCGCAGGTCTAGGCCGCGCAGCTCCACCCCCACCACGCGCCCCTCCAGGGCGCTGAAACGCGCAGGGGCCTCGGGGTCCATGGCAACGTAGGTGTTGAGTGCCGCCTCCAGGGCGGCGGCCAGCGGCAGCGGGATCTTCACCGGACCTCCTGCATTGGACGGTTTACACGCTCACGCCGGCGGCAGAGCGCTAGAACTTATAGCCGCGGTGCACGGCGACGATGCCGCCGCTGAGGTTGAAGTATTCGCAGCGTTCGAAGCCGGCCGCCTCCATCATTCCCTTGAGGGTCTCCTGGTCCGGGTGCATGCGGATCGACTCGGCCAGGTAGCGGTAGCTGGAGGCATCGTTGGCGATCAGCTTGCCCAGGGCCGGGAGGATGCCGAAGGAGTAGACGTCGTAGATCGGCTTCAGCCCCGGCAGCACCGGTTTGGAGAACTCCAGCACCAGGGCGCGGCCGCCGGGCTTGAGCACCCGCTGCATTGAGGCCAGGGCCTGCTCCTTATGGGTGACGTTGCGCAGGCCGAAGGCGATGGTGATGCAGTCGAAGCTGTTGTCGGGGAATGGCAGCGCCTCGGCGTTGACCTGGGCGAATTCGATGTTGCCGGTGATGCCCTGGTCCAGCAGGCGTTCGCGGCCGCGGGCCAGCATCGAGGCGTTGATGTCGGCCAGCACCACCTGCCCCTCGGGGCCCACCAGGCGGGAGAAGCGCGCCGCCAGATCGCCGGTGCCGCCGGCCAGGTCGAGGACCTTCTCCCCGCGGCGCACCGCGGCCAGCTCGATGGCGTAGCGCTTCCACAGGCGATGGACGCCGAGCGACATCAGGTCGTTCATGACGTCGTACTTGTCGGCCACCGAATCGAAGACCTGGCGGACCATGCCCGCCTTCTCCTCCTCGCGCACCTGCTTGTAGCCGAAGTGCGTGGTGCTGTCGGTGTGCCGATCCTGTTCCATCGCCGTCTCCCGGGCGCTGCGGCGCTACGCCCGAATGTTGAATTTCGAATTATGAATGTTGAATTCCGGTGGGGCTACGCCCCGGCTCGTCCAATGATAACCCGTGCGCGGCGCGCACGCCGAAATTCAAAATTCGGAATTCAAAATTCGTCAGTTGGCCGGCGTCTTGCGCTTGTAGCCCGCCTCCTCGCAGCGCTTGAGGTAGGTTGCCCAGAGCTGATCGTGGTCTTTGCCGAGGCGGTAGAGGGTGTCCCAGGCGTAGATGCCGGTGCTGTGGTTGTCGTCGAAGTAGGGGCACAGGGCGTAGTTGCCGACCGCCTCGATGGTGTCGATCTTCACGTCCTCCTTGCCCAGCTGCAGCACCTCCTCGCCCGGGCCGTGGCCCTGCACCTCGGCCGAGGGGGAGTTCACCCGCAGGTACTCGGCGGTGTAGTTGAAGGTCTCCCCCGTGTCCCAGGTGATCTCCAGGACGCCGGACTGCTTGTGCAGCTTGATGTCGGTCGGATGGGGCGTGTTGGCCATGATCGTGTCTCTCTTGCTTGGGTTGTCGGGGCCGGCGGACTGCTCCCGGCATTGTTTCGAAAAGCAAAAACGGTCTCGCGCAAAGGCGCCAAGGCGCAAAGAAAACCCGGACATGATCGGTCGCCTTTGGGGGCACACCGGGTAACGGTGACCTCGGGCCGCGGCTTCTACCCGTCAACACTACAGCAATAAGCTGTCAGTCATTCCTTTGCGCCTTTGCGCCTTTGCGCGAGACAGGGTTTGTTTGCCTTTAAAGAATGTACCGGCTCAGGTCCTCGTCGCGGGCCAGTTCGGCCAGGTGTTCGTCCACGTAGGCGGCGTCGAC
>CAZMMH010000224.1:0-4438 GCA_964567315.1 uncultured Gammaproteobacteria bacterium | reverse complement strand
CAGGATCACCATCTGAAAGCCGGCGCCCTGCCAGATGGAGAGCAGCATGATTGCCGGCAGGGCGAGATGCGGATCGCGCAGGAAGTCATGGGCCTGCCAGTGGCCGAGGCTCACGGTATGCAGGAAGGCATTCATCATCCCCGCCGGACCGGGGGCATAGATCAGCACCCAGATCACCGCCACCAGGGACATGGGAAAGACCACCGGCATGAAAAACAGGGTGCGGAACAGCACGCTGCCGCGCATGCCGCGGTTGAGCAGCAGCGCAAGGCCGAGAGCCAGGGCGGTCTGCAGCGGCACCACCGCCACGGCGAACAGCAGGTTGTTGCCCAGGGCGTGGAGGAAGTCCGGGTCGTGGAAGATGCGCAGAAACTGCTTGAGGCCGACGAACTCCAGCGGCAGCGGCGAACCCAGGCGCAGGTTGGTGAAGGCCAGCACCAGGGCCATCAGGAACGGCACCAGGATGAACAGGGCCAGGCCGAGCAGCGCCGGCGCCGTCAGCAGCAGGGCGGCGGGGGTCTGGTCGTTGAAGCCGCGACGCAGGCTCATCTCCCGGCCTCCTCCTTCGCGCGCCCGATCAGCGGATAGCCGTGATTGTCCTCGATCTCGTTGTCGATCACCCGTGCCGCGCGATTCAGGGCCTGTCGCACGTCGCCGCCGGCGCGAATGCGGTCGAAGGCTTTCTGGAACTCCGCGGTGATCACCGGGTAGGCCGGGGTGCGCGGCCGCGGCACGGCGTAGCCGCCGTCGAGCTGGCGCACAAAGAGATGCAGCGGGCCGTCTTCGCGATACAGCGGCGACAGGGCAATGGCGCTGCCGGTGGCCGGCACGGCGCCGTTGGCCGCGCTCATGGCCAGCACCTGCTGCGGCCGCAGCAGGAAGGTCAGGAAACGGGCCGCGACCCGGGGATGGCGGCTGCCGGCGGTGACCGCCCAGCACCAGGAGCCCTGCCCCGTCTTCACCCCGTGACCGAAATCTGGAAGCGGCAGCAGCGCCAGCTCCTTGCCGAAGGCCTGGTGGTACTGCGGGTAGTTCCAGTGACCGCCGAGGGCGATGGCCACCCGGCGGCGGACGAAGGCCGCGCCATCGATGTCGGGATCGACCCGGCCGCGGCGGATCCAGCCCTGCACCGCGCGCATCGCCGCCACCGCGGCGGGGCCGTTGATGTAGCCGTTGGCGGTGGCATAGCCGTGGCGATCGATCAGATCGCCGCCGGCCGACTCGATCAGCGGCGAAAAGGCATAGGTGTACCACTCGCCGGCATAGTCGAGCTTGAGATCGAGCACCTGGCCGTCGGGATCGAAGCGGGCGAGCCGGTCCAGGACCGCGCCGAACTCGCGCAGGTTCCAGGGATGTTGCAAAGTGGGAATGCGTACCCCGGCGCGGCGCAGCTTGTCCCGGTCGGCATAGAGGCCGAGGCCGGAATCGAAGGTGCCTACCGCCCACAGCCGCCCCACGTAGGTGCCTTGCTGCACGATCGAGGGCAGCAGGTCGCGCTGCAGCGCCGCCGGCAGCAGGCGGTCCAGCGGCTGCAGGCGCCCCTGCCAGACATAGGCGTAGAGGAAGGGCCCGTCGAACTCCAGCAGGTCGGGCAACTGCCCGGCCACCGCCGCGGCCTGGACCTGGGCATTGTAGCTGCCCTCGGGAATCAGGGTGAGGTGGATCCGCAGGCCGGGATGGGCGGCATTGAACTGGGCCACCTGGGCCTGCAGGGTGCGCCGCTCGCTGGCCTGGCCGGCGTGGGCCCAGACCTCGACCGTAACGCCGGCGACAGGCGCCTGCCCGCCGCAGCCGGCCAGCAGCAGGGGCCACAGGCACAGCGCAAGCAGCCGTGCCCGGAGCGAGACGTTGTGGGCGTTTCGCGTGGCCATGTGCCGATTCTGGCACACGCTCACCGCGATGGTCGCGTCAGCCCGATTTTTTCACGAACTTGGTGAGGATCACGATCTGCTGGCCGCTCACCCGGCCCTCGATCTGCTCCGGGTTGTCGCGCACCAGCGAGATGCCGCGTACCGCGGTGCCGCGCTTGGCGGTGAAGTTGGCGCCCTTGACGTTGAGATCCTTGACCAGGGTGACCGTGTCGCCGGCCTCCAGCACGGCGCCGTTGCAGTCGCGGTGCTGTACGCCCTCCTCCTCGTCCCCGCCTTTGGCCCCCGCCTCGGCCCAGGCCCGGGTCTCGTCGTCCAGGTAGAGCATGTCCAGCAGTTCCTGGGGCCAGCCCTCGGCCCGCAGCTGCATCAGCATGCGCCAGGCCAGCACCTGCACCGCCGGCACCTGGCTCCACATGCTGTCGTTGAGACAGCGCCAGTGGTTGACCTCGACCTTGGCCGGATCCTCGATCTGCTCGCGGCAGGTGGCGCAAAGCCAGGCGCAGCGCTCGGCGCCACCGTCCTCCACCGGGGCCACCTCGAAGGCCGCCAGGTCCGCATCCGCCCCGCACAATTCGCACTTGCCGCCGCTGCGCGCCTGCAATTCGTCGTCTCTGCTCACTCAGGCTCTCCCCGGTTTCGTCGGCGCGTATTATGCGGCACGCGTGCCATCCCTGGAAAATTTCCAGCCGGGGCAGACATGGCCATGCTGGGCAAAGCAAACGCAGCGCGAGCGGCTGCCTCGCGACAGGGCTATTCCATGCGGTAGCTGGCGTGGCAGGCGGTGCAGCGCGCCTCGACTGCGGCCAGTGCCTTGAGTGCGGCGGAGAGATCGCCGGTAACGTCGGCATCCTGCGCCACCTGGGCAAAGTGGCCCGCGGCGTGATGCATGGCCCGCCCCATCTGCAGCATCTTCGGCGGCATGTATTGAGCGGCTTGGTGCCGGTCGTGCTGGGACATCCCGCCCCGGGTCAGGCGCGCTGCGGCAACATTGGAGGCCGCCTGGAAATCGCCCTTGGCCAGAGCCGCGGTGATCTGCTGCAGGGCCTCCAGATGGCTACGCATGTTGCTCAGCTCCTGCTGCTTGAACGCCGGAGGAAAGTGCACCACTGTGCGCCCATCGGTGGCCGCCGGCGGTATTCCTTCGTGGCCGGCCATGCTGGCCATGCCCTGAGGCATGGAGGTTTCGTCGGCGGAGACGGCCGCCGGCGCGACGAGCAAAACCACGAACGCGGCCATGCACCGAAGCATGGCCTGGGGCAATCCAACTCTCATACAACGTCACTCCCGGGTTAACCCACGAAATGCTCAGCCGAGCGACTGCAAGGCCTCGCCGAAACTCTCCTCCTCAAGCCCCGCAGCCCGCAGCAGTTCCCACGCCTGCTGCGCCGAGTACTCGGTCACCGCGCCATCATACCGGACACAGGTCCGTACCACGCGCAGGGCCGCGCCGAGGCCCTGCAGTTCCGCAGCGTTGTCGCCCGCCATTCCCTCGCCGACCCAAATGGCCTGGGTCATCAGCGGATCCAAATTCCAGTTCGCCAGCATGCGGGCGCTGACCGTTCCGGCCGTGCTGCCGACAGCATCCAGCTCCACGCGGTCACACGCCTCGCCCGCCGCCAGACGCCGGTGAAAGGCATCGCCCTCGCCGGCCCGTGCAACCGCCTTGGCCACCACCACCATACCGATGCTTTCCAAGAACGCAGCGGGTACCAGGATTTCGCGCGCCTGCCGCGGTGCATGGCGGTACCAGTGCATGGCCAGGGAACTGCGCTTCTGCGCCATGGCGCCGAACCGGCCGGGCGAGATTCCGTATGGAGAGAGATCGATCGCGAAGCCCGAACGCACCGCGCTGGCGACGGCAAAACCGAGCACCGTGGCCATGCCGAACAGCGATACGGCGTGGGCCACGTTGTGAATCCGCCCGGCATAGCCGTAGAAGGGCGAATTGGCGACCCGCAACAGATTGGCCGTCAGCAGCGGATCGCGCTCGACCACCTCGGCCAGGTCCTTGACCGCCGAGTCGGGATCGGCGCAGATGGCCTGCACCTTGACCACCGAATCCGGCAGCGGCGGCAGATTGCTCAGCTCCTCGCCGAGGATACGGTTGATCGAATTCACCCGACGCCCCTCCTCGTCCCGCAACCGTTCACTCCTCTTCCTTGTAGGTTTCGAAGATCTCGCGCACCCGCGAGCCGTCGCGCAGGAACAGTTCCACCAAGGCCGGATCGAAATGGCTCCCGGCGTTTTCCCGCAGATATTTCGCCGCCAAATCGAACTCCCAAGGCTCCTTGTAGGGCCGGCGCGAGGTCAGCGCGTCGAACACGTCGACCACCGCCAGCACCCGGCCTTCGAGGGTGATCCGCTCGCCGGCCAGGCCCGCGGGATAACCGCCGCCGTCCCACCGCTCGTGGTGATCGCGGGCCACCAGCGCCGCCTTCTGCAGCAGTTCGTTGTCCGGATCGAAAAGTATCTTGTAGCCGATGGTGGTGTGCTTTTTGATCACCGCGAACTCATCGGGCTCCAGCTTGCCCGGCTTGCGGATGATATCGTCGGGGATGCCGATCTTG
>CAZMMH010000223.1:0-4443 GCA_964567315.1 uncultured Gammaproteobacteria bacterium | reverse complement strand
CAACACCACGATGGGCGTGTTCATGCGCACCGCCGTTTCCAGTTCCTGGGAGTTCATCATGAAGCCGCCGTCGCCCGTCACCGCCACCACGCCGCGGTCGGGGTAGGTGAGCTTGGCAGCGATGGCGCCCGGCACGGCAATGCCCATGCTGGCAAAGCCGTTGGAGATGATGCAGGTGTTGGGGTGCTCGCAGCGGAACATGCGCGCCATCCACATCTTGTGCGCGCCGACGTCGCAGATGGCGATGTCCTCGGTGGCCATCGCGGTGCGCAGCTCCCAGATCAGCTTCTGCGGCTTGACCGGAAAGCCCTCGTCCATGGCGTGGTCGTCCATCTCCACCACCAGGGCGCCGCGCAGGGCGCGCATGGGCTGTCCCTGGTGCGGTGTGGCCAGCTCGGCGATGCGCATCAGACTGTGTTTGATGTCGCCGACCACACCGACGTCGGCCCCGTACCAAGCGTCCACCTCCGCCGGGGCCACGTCCACGTGAATGATGTTGCGGTCGCGGGTGGGATGCCACAGGTAGGGGTGGTACTCCACCAGGTCGTAGCCGACGCAGATGATCAGGTCGGCGCGGTCGAAGCCGCACTTCACGTAGTCCTTGGCCTGGAGCCCGGCGGAGCCGAGGGCCAGGGGGTTGTTGGCGAACGGCACCACCCCCTTGGCCATGAAGGTGTTGGCCACCGGGATGTTGAGCTTCTCGGCAAAATCGGCCAGGTGCTTCCAGGCCTTGGCCCGGACCACCCCGTTACCGGCCAGAATCATCGGATTGCGCGCCTCGGAAATCATCGCCGCCGCGGCCTCGACCCGCTCCTGGGGCGGCTCCGGCAGGTGCGACTGCTTGGCCGGCAGCGGCACGTCGTCGATCACCATTTCGGCGATGTTCTCGGGAAACTCGATGAAGCAGGCGCCGGTTTTCTCGGTCTGGGCGATCTTGAACGCCTTGCGCACCACCTCGGGGATGATGTTGGGGGTGAGCAGGCTGCAGGCGTACTTGGTCACCGGCGCGAACAGGGCGCCCAGGTCGAGCACCTGGTGCGACTCCTTGTGCATCCGGTTGGTCCCCGCCTGGCCGGCGATCGCCACCAGCGGGGCGTGGTCCATGTTGGCGTCGGCGACCCCGGTGATCAGGTTGGTGGCGCCGGGGCCGAGGGTGGAGAGGCAGACACCGGGCCGCCCCGAGAGGCGGCCGTAGACGTCGGCCATGAAGGCGGCACCCTGTTCGTGCCGGGTGGTGACGAAGCGGATACTGGAGTCGAGCAGGGCATCCATGATGTCGAGGTTCTCCTCGCCGGGAATGCCAAAGATGTATTCGACGCCCTCGTTTTCGAGGCACCTGACGAACAGTTCCGCCGCCTTCATTCGCTGTCGCCTATCCACCTAGTGATCGCCGGCGGCCCGCTCCTTGCGCACCTTGGCGACCAGGAATTCCACCAGCTCCTGCAGATCAGCATAGCTGTGAACCTGGGAGGCGCTGGTCATGTACTTGCCGTCGACCACCACCGTGGGCACGCCGGTAATGCCGTAGCGCTGGACCATGGCGGTGGCCTCGCCGGTCTTGGAGACCACGGCGAACGAGTTGAAGGTGCGGCGGAAGGTGGCAGGATCGATGCCGGCCTGCTTCTGGAAGAAGGCCGCCAGTTCGGCCACCGTGTCCATCGGCTTGTGGTACTTGTGGATGGCGTCGAACAGCGGCACGTGGATCTTGTCCACGATGCCGAGCACCTGGGCGGTGTAGAAGGCCCGCGCGTGCAGCTCCCAGAGGGGGCGGAAGGTGGCCGGCACGCGGATGAAATTGACGTCCGCCGGCTTGTGCGCCAGCCACTTCTCCACGTAGGGATCGTAGTCGTAGCAATGGGGGCAGCCGTACCAGAAGAACTCGATCACCTCGATCTTACCGGGTGACTGGGTCGGCTGGGCCGGGATAATCGGGGTGTAGTTGACCCCCTGCTGAAACTTGGCGGCGCCAAAGGCGAGCAGGGGTGCGAACATCAGGCTGAAGGCAAGCCAGCGCAGGCGTTTCATGGAAGCTCCTTTCGTGATGGCCGGGTGGACGGACCGGTAACCTTCCGTTCGAACCCGTGGCGACGGCGCAGTTCCCGAGGCGGCCCGGAATGGACGCCAGTCGCAGCCGATACCGTACCCCGTCGACCGGCGCCCGGCAACTCGGGTGAACCCTGCAGGCGGCAACGAAAAAGGGCGGCCGAAGCCGCCCTTTTTCGACCCGCAACGGACTCAGTGGAGACCGTTGATGTAGGAGGCGACCGCCTCCATCTGGGCGTCGGTCATCTTGGAGGCGATGTCGCGCATCATCTTGTTCGGGTCGTTGCTGCGGCTGCCGTCGCGGAAGGCCTTCAGCTGCAGAACCACGTACTGGGCGTGCTGGCTGGCGAGGGCGGGGAAGCGGGCGGACTCATTGCCGGAACCGTCGGGGGCGTGGCAGGCCATGCAGGCCGGGACGCCGGTGGCCTTGTCGCCGGCGCGGAAGATCTTCTCGCCAGCGGCGACCTTGCTCTTGTCGGCGCTGCCCACGTTGACCTTCTGCTGGGAGAAGTAGGCGGCAACGTTCTCCATGTCCTGCTCCGACAGGCCGGCGGCCTGGGGCGACATCAGGGCGTTGCTGCGGGTCTTGCCGGCCTTCAGGTCCTGCAGCTGCTTGACGATGTAGCTGGCGTGCTGGCCGGCCAGGTTCGGCCACTGGGGGTTCACGCTGTTGCCGTCGGCGCCGTGGCAGGCGGCACACACAGTGGTGGCCTTCTCCTTACCAGCCGCGACGTCCGCGGCGGCCGCCGCCGAACCCGCGGCGCCCAGCATGGCAAGCGCAGCGCTCAGTGCAATGAATTTCTTCATGAGAAATGGACTCCTGTTACCTGTAACTGGCTCGTGCCCCGGGCCACGCGACGGCCGCCGGATAAAATAAGCCAACCCTTATACACTTAGAGGCTTTTCAGGTCAAACGCGGGTTCGGCCCGTTTCCGCTAGAATGGGCCTCCGATCACCGCCGATACCGACCAAAATGCTCAACTTCAGCACCGCCCAGTTTCTGCTCAGCGCCCCCGCCCTGCGCCACTGCCCCCCCGACCAGGGCAACGAGGTGGCCTTCGCCGGGCGCTCCAATGCCGGCAAGTCCAGCGCGCTCAACGCGATCACCGGGCGCAACGCCCTGGCACGCACCAGCAAGACCCCCGGCCGGACCCAGGCGATCAATTTCTTCGCCCTGGACGAGGCGCGCCGGCTGGTGGACCTGCCGGGCTACGGCTACGCCAAGGTGCCGGAGGCGATGAAAAAGGCCTGGCAGAAGGAGATGTCCAACTATCTCGGCAAGCGCCACAGCCTGCGCGGGCTGGTGCTGGTGATGGATGTGCGCCACCCCCTCACCGAATACGACCTGAGCATGCTCGGCTTCTGCGCCGAGCGTGGGCTGGCGGTGCACGTGCTGCTGACCAAGGCCGACAAGCTCAAGCACGGGGCGGCCAAGAACGCCCTGCTGGCGGTGCGCCGCGAACTGGCCGATTACCCGGGCGAGCTCGGCGTACAGCTCTTCTCCGCCCTGAAGAAAAGCGGCATCGACGAGGTGCGTGCGGTGCTGACCGCTTGGCTGGGGGAGGGGGCGGCCGAAGCATCCTAGAGCAGGGTCGCCCGCGGGCCCGAGAAAAACGCCGGACAAAAAAAACCCCGGTTCAAGGGGGGGAGAACCGGGGTAAATCACTCGGCTTGGGGGATGCCGAGTTCAGGGATGCCCTCATTGGGAGGGAGCCTGGAGGAATGCCCGTCCGGGGAATTCCTGAGTTCGTTTGTCAACAATACTAGGGGCGAAGGGCATCGAGTTCAAGTGTGGCCGGGCCGCAGGTTTCGCATCCTCTCGCACCGTCTTGCCTAATGAGACCGGGGCCCCGGAGAGAAGTTCCGGGACCGCCGGCAAAATATCGCAATTCATATCAATCGCCGCTAAATCAATGTGTTATCGCGATCAATGGGCCTCATCCCAATTGTCGCCGAGACCCACGTCGACCACCAGCGGCACCGCCAGCTCGGCCGCCGCCGCCATCCGCCGGCGCACCCCGTCCGCGAGCGCCTCCACCTGCCCGGCCGCCACCTCGAACACCAGTTCGTCGTGCACCTGCATGACCATGCGGGCGTCGGGAGCGTCCGGCCCTCTCAGCCAGCCGTGCACCGCGATCATCGCCCGCTTGATGATGTCGGCGGCGGTGCCCTGCATGGGCGCGTTAATGGCGGTGCGCTCTGCGTACTGACGGCGGGCCGCGTTGCTGGCCTTGATCTCCGGGATATAGAGACGGCGGCCGAACACGGTCTCGACGAAGCCCTGCTCCCGGGCCAGTTCGCGGGTCCGCTCCATGTAGGCGCGCACCCCGGGATAGCGCTCGAAGTAGCGGTCGACATACTGTTGGGCGGCGGCCCGGTCGATGCCGAGCTGGCGCGCCA
>CAZMMH010000222.1:0-4459 GCA_964567315.1 uncultured Gammaproteobacteria bacterium | reverse complement strand
GAGTCCGACCCCAGCCTCCATCGTCCCGGCGGCGAACCGTATCCGGTTCGCCGTTTTCATTCCCATGCGGTGATTCGCATTGCCGCGCGTGGCATATCTATCTAGACGCCAACATCGGACCTAGAGCAACGTATCGGGGGATTCGCGCGTCATTCCGGCCAAGCAAATGGTTGGGTATTGCTCTTGATCCACTCGGCCAGATCGGTCTCGGCGACGAGCCCTGCTGCGAGCCCGTTGATGGTGGTCGCCGTGTCCAGCTCCTGAGCGACCAACTCCCACCCATTCAGCTCAAGAAAGACTGCGATTGCGGCGAGAGCGATGCGCTTGTTGCCATCTGCGAAGCAGTGGTTCTTGGCAAAGCCGAAGCCATAGGCTGCCGCCAGGTCAAAGACCGTTGGTTCCGGACTGCCGTAGGCCTCCATCTGCTGGGGGCGAGCCAACGTCGCTCCCAGCATGTCCTCGTTGATCGATCCATCGAGTCCGCCGTGTTCAGACAGTAGCTCGCGATGCATCGCGCGGATCGCCGCGTCAGGAATCCAGCGCGCCACTACTTCGCCAGTTCGCGCAGGGCGTTCCGGTACTTCCGGCGGGTACGATCAAAGGCCTCCATTGCGGCTTCGAACTCGGGATCGTAGGGCGTCAGATGGAGTCCGGAGCGGTTGCTGTCGGCGAACAACTGATCGCCCTCGCTGACGTGCAATGCATCGAGCATCTCCTTGGGCAGGATGACGCCAAGTGAGCCACCGACTTTCCGGATCTTCAAGGCGTGCTTGGCCATAGTTTCTCTCCTCTCTCGTCCTGCAAATATTATAATCAAGCTTATAACTATCGGCAATCGGGTAGAAAGGCGGGACAGCGTGTGAGGGAATCGCCAAACGCTTGGGGTTATGGGTGGGTAGTGCTGCTAATGTATTGATTGACCAATTAAGACAGCGGCCTGCAAAGCAGTGTACGTCGGTTCGATTCCGACCCCAGCCTCCATCTTCCCTAGCGGCGAACCGTATGAGGTTCGCCGTTTTCATTCCTGCCCTCATCGTGTGTCCTGCTCGGTCGCCCATTGGCTTCGCGATACTGGCCGGGCAGCGGCAGGTGTGCTTGCCGACCTGTGCCACAGTGCTAGATTCGATGGTAGACAGGGCATCGGCGAGGTTTATGGGTGAACACTCGTGCCAATGCCCTGCGAGACAGTTTTGGTCTTCTTGCCTATCCACTCGCCGTTACGGTGGCCGTTGGCGGCCAGGGGATTGGGTAGTTGCGTATGGCCGGTGCCGACCGGCGTTAGAGGGGGATGTCGTGGACGCCGCATTCTGGTTCCCGCTGTTGAAGCTTCTCCATCTGGGCGGACTGATCCTTTGGCTCGGACCGTCGGGCGGTGCCTGGCTGCTGATCCAGGTGGCCAAACGCCGGATGGATCCTCGGGGCAGGGAGTACGCCGAGCTTTACCATGACTTCGTGAGATTCTTTCCGGTGGAGCATTTCGGGCTGTTGCTGCTGCTCGGCAGTGGGCTTGGCATGTTGTTCATCTATGGTACGGGCGCCCTCGACTGGGCCTGGCTGAAATGGAAGCTGATCCTGGTGCTGGGTGTGATCGTGCCCATTGAGATCGGCGATATCTGGTACGGCCATTTCCGTCTGCCGCGCTGGTTCCGCTCGCCCGGGCGCGACGCAGAACTGAAGCGCGGCGGCAGCGATCTCGAACGCTACGAAAACCGCTTCGTTCCGTGGACCCTGCCCATCCTCTTGCTGGCGGTCGTGGCGATCATGTGGCTCGCGGTCGCGCGACCGGTTTGAGAGAGGCGTTTTCCAGTGCCGCCTTCTTCCGCACGCAGTCCTGCCCACCGTTGTGGGAAAGAGGTGGTGAAGCCGGAGGAGCGGGACCGGCAGATGGACGAGACGTTCCGGCGGCTGGCGCCGTATTACGAGCGCTTGCTGGACGTGCAGACCCTGGGCTTGCACCGCCATTGGCGGCGCGTGCTGGTCAAGAGCGCGGCGCCACACGCCGGCCAGCGCATTCTCGATATCGCCGGTGGCTGCGGGGAGATGGCGAAGCGCCTGTCGGGCCCGAACCGTCAGGTCATCGTGCTGGATGCCAGCCTGGCGATGATCAAGGTCGGGCGAGCGAAAGGTCTGGCGGACGTGGCCTGGGTGGCCGGCCGGGCACGCGCATTGCCATTTCCGAGCGCCTCCATGGACATGGCGGTCTGCGCCTTCGGCATCCGCAATATCACATACATGGACGAGAGCCTGCGCGAGGTCTTGCGGGTGCTGAAGCCGGGGGCGCGGTTCTACTGTCTGGAGGCGTCGCAGCCGTATCGCCTGTTTCGGCCGCTGCATCGTGCCATCTGTCGCTATGTCGTGCCGCGCCTCGGTTGCTGGGTGACCCGCATGCCGGACATCTTCGCCTATCTGGCGGACTCCCTGGTCGAGTTCCCCCGCAGGGAAGAGGTGACCCGGCTGTTCGAATCAGTGGGCTTCATCGCTGTGGGGCGGCGCAGCATGACGTTCGGCAGCGTTTGTCTGCACTGGGGAACAAAAGGACCTTCCTGAAGAGCTTGGCCAGCGGGACGAGGATGCCGGGAATGATGCGTCGGCGAATCGCGAGCCCGGGGCTGCTACGAGGAGAGAACAACCATGAACGCAAGAACTCGCGAGCATAGGATGGGGCCGGGCGGCGAATGCATATGTCCCAAATGCGAGACACGGATTGCCCATCGAGACGGTATGCGTTGCCAGGAAGAGCGCTGTCCAGCGTGTGGGGCCAGGATGCTGCGGGTCGGTGGCGAGGATTACGATCTTTGGATGAAGAAACGGCAGGCTAGATCGAGCGAGTGATTCGCCATCCCCTGTATGCACCGAGGCGGCCTGGATTCGTCATCGGCTGCGGGGCACCGGGCGCAGGAAATAGGTTTCACCCTCGAAGCTGAGCGCCTTGAGAGCACCTTCCGCCAGCAACGACTCCACCAGGCTCCACTCGGCATGATCCGCCGCCAAAAGCCGGCGGAGGTCATCCTCACGCATGGGGTGAACCGCGGTGACGGCCAGCAGATCGTCTCGGGCATTACCGGTGTGGGCGAAGGCACCCGTTTCGTGCTGCACCAGCAATTCCACTCGCTCCAGCCGGCTGGCAAACAGATGCTGAACACGCAGCAGACTTACTTCATCAGGCCCGCGCAGCTCGGCAACTGCAGTCGGGCGGGTGGGTACGGCGAGGTAGGCCGTATGCGGCCGGATGCCGGCCAGGAAGTCGGCGGTGGCGGCTGCGGGTTCCGGGGAGTCGTTCAGGCCCGAGATCAGCATGGTGTCCGACACCAGGCGTCCCCCGAAATCGGCTGCGAAGCGGCGGATTCCCTCGAGTACCTGTGCCAGTCCCAATGCTGCGGGTGGACGGTTGATGCGACGCCAAACCGCCTCGTCCACGCTGTCGAGCTTGATCGAGACCAGATCGGCCCCGGACAACGCATTGCGCACCTCGGGGCGCCACAGCAGCGACGCGTTGGATATCACCGCGACCGGGATGCCGTGAGTGCGCACGGCCGCGATGCTTTCGCCCAGGCGGGCGTCCAGCGTGGGCTCGCCGTCGGGGACGAAGGTGAGAAAGTCGACTCCGGCCCCGCTGGCGGTAACCTGCTGTAACCGTGTCGCGACCGCGTTGGCGACCTGCCCGGGAGTGAAGAACGCCTGCGGTTCCGTGGTCTGCGCGGTAGTGGGTCCCAGCTGACAGTAGACACAGGCATAGCTGCAGGTCTTGGCGGGAACGTTGTTGATCCCGAGGCTGCGGCCGAGACGCCGCGAGGGAACGGGGCCGAAGGCGATGTGGTGCGTAGGAGCGATCATGTCATCATGATAGCCGCCCAGCGCACTCCTGTTGCGGCGTTGACGGGGAACGGCGGGTGCAATGACTGGTATCAGTGTCTTTCAGCTCACAGGAGGCGTGTGTGCCTCCGCGCGGCCAGCCTACGCCTGGGGGCGAACGGCGATGACGTCGCAGGGCGCATGATTCACCACGCCGCTGGCGGTCGAGCCCAGCAGGGCCGTGATGCCATGGTGGCCGTGGCAGCCGAGGACGATCAGGTCTGCATTGTTCTCCCCGGCGAAATGGACGATTTCGTGCCAGGCGGCGTGGGGGCTGAGTGACACCCGCTGGGGCACGTCGTCCCAGCCGAGGCGGCTCGCGAACTCGGCAAGTTGCTGGCGTGCGTGGCTCTCACGGTACTCGGCCGGGTTGTCACATTCCGGGGCGATCAGTTCGTTGGAACGGTCCTCCGGGAAATACTCCACCACATGCAGCAGTGTGAGTTGAGCTCCGAGCTGACGGGCCAGGGCTACGGCACGGCCGCAGGCCGCCTCGCTGAGCGGGGAGAAGTCGACGGCGCATATGATGTCTTTATAGGTTTTCATCCCGATCTCCTTGTCCGAACGACGCCATATAACGCGATGATGTCTTATGTCTTTAGCTTAG
>CAZMMH010000221.1:0-4466 GCA_964567315.1 uncultured Gammaproteobacteria bacterium | reverse complement strand
AACCTGGTCAACGAGGCCGCCCTGTTCGCCGCCCGCGCCAACAAGCGCATGGTGAGCATGGACGACTTCGAGAAGGCCAAGGACAAGATCATGATGGGCGCCGAGCGCAAGTCCATGGTGATGAGCGAGGAGGAGAAGCGCAACACCGCCTACCACGAGGCGGGCCACGCCATCGTCGGCCGCAGCGTGCCCTCCCACGATCCGGTCTACAAGGTCACCATCATTCCCCGCGGCCGGGCCCTGGGCGTGACCATGTTCCTGCCGGAGCAGGACCGCTACAGCGCCAGCAAGGAGCGTCTGGAGAGTCAGATCTCCAGCCTCTACGGCGGGCGCCTGGCCGAGGAGCTGATCTTCGGCGAGGAGGCGGTGACCACCGGGGCCCAGAACGACATCAAGCGGGCCACCGACATCGCCCGCAACATGGTGACCCAGTGGGGCCTCTCCAGCCTGGGGCCGCTCGCCTATTCGGAAGACGAGGGCGAGGTGTTCCTGGGCCACTCGGTGACCCAGCACAAGAACGTCTCCGACAGTACCGCGCACGTGATCGACGAGGAGATCCACAAGATCATCGACCGCAACTACCGGCGGGCGCGGAGCATCCTCGAAGAAAACATGGAAAAGCTGCACACGATGGCCGACGCGCTGATGAAGTACGAGACGATCGACTCCGATCAGATCGACGACATCATGGCCGGGCGCCCGCCGCGCCCGCCGGCCGACTGGGACCAGACCGAACCGCAGGACGGCCCCTCCGGCGGCGCCTCCGTGGGCAGCGACGATTCGCGGCCGGCGGACGGTTCCATCGGCGGTCCCGCCGGACAGCACTGAGGCGGGCCATCGACGCCCGACCCTTGGCGGCCCCGCGCTTCGCGCGGGGCCTTTTCGCTTTCAGCGCATGATCCAAACGCCCCCCGTTCTCGACTGCGCCGGCCGGCCGCTGGCACTTGATCGCCCGCAGGTGATGGGCGTGCTCAACGTCACCCCCGACTCCTTCTCCGACGGCGGCCGCTTCACCGCGGTCGATGCCGCGCTGGCCCAGGCGCGACGGATGGTGGAGGAGGGGGCGGCGATCATCGACGTCGGCGGTGAATCCACCCGCCCGGGGGCGGAGGCGGTTGGCGTGCAGCAGGAGCTCGACCGGGTGCTGCCGGTGGTCGAGGCGCTACGGCGGGAACTGCCGCTGCCGATTTCGCTGGACACCGGCAAGCCGGAGGTGATGCGGGCCGCGGTCGCCGCCGGGGCGGGCCTGATCAACGACGTCTACGCCCTGCGCCTGCCAGGGGCCCTGGAGGCGGCGGCCGAGTTGCAGGTGCCGGTGTGTCTGATGCATATGCGCGGGGAGCCGCGCAGCATGCAGCAGGCGCCGGAATACGCCGACGTGGTGGCGGAGGTGCGGGACTTTCTGGCACAGCGGATCGAGGCCTGCATGGCCGCCGGCATCCCGCGCCGGCAACTGCTTGCCGACCCCGGCTTCGGCTTCGGCAAGCGTCTCGAGCACAACCTGAGCCTGCTACGCCACCTGGAGCGCCTGCATGGGCTGGGTGTGCCGCTGCTGGTGGGCATGTCGCGCAAATCCATGATCGGCGCGATCCTCGACCTGCCGGTGGAACGACGCCTGCACGGCAGCGTGGCAGCGGCGGTGCTGGCAGCCTGGTTCGGGGCGCGGCTGATTCGCGTGCACGACGTGGGACCGACGGTCGAGGCCCTGCGCGTGGTGAGCGCGGTGCACACGGCCGTGTGACCCGGACCACGGCGCCGCCGTGGCAGGGCGATAGAATTCATGAGAATGCGACGACCGCAGTGCCCGCAGGGGGCGCGGATCGCGCGAGAGGAGAGTTAGAGGTGGCACGCAAGTATTTCGGTACCGATGGCATTCGCGGACGGGTCGGCGAGTTTCCGATCACCCCCGAATTTGTGCTCCGCCTGGGTTGGGCGGCGGGCCGGGTGCTCGGCCGCGACGGCGGCGGCGAGGTGTTGATCGGCAAAGACACCCGGGTCTCCGGCTACATGTTCGAGTCGGCGCTGGAGGCGGGGCTGTCGGCCGCCGGGCTCGATATCCTGCTGCTGGGGCCGATGCCGACCCCGGCCATCGCCTACCTCACCCGTACCCTGCATGCCGACGCCGGCATCGTCATCAGCGCCTCGCACAACCCCTTCCAGGACAACGGCATCAAGTTCTTTGCCGGCAACGGCAGCAAGCTGCCCGACGAGGTCGAGCTGGCCATCGAGGCCGAACTGGAGCGCGAGCTCGAGGTGGTCGAGCCCGCCCGCATGGGCAAGGCGCGTCGCGTCGGCGACGCCCCCGGCCGCTACATCGAGTTCTGCAAGGGCACGGTGACGGCGGGGCTGGACCTGAGTGGCATGCGCATCGTGGTCGACTGCGCCCACGGCGCCACCTACCACGTGGCCCCCAGCGTGTTCACCGAGCTGGGCGCCACCGTCACCACCATCGGCGACGAGCCCGACGGCTTCAACATCAACGACGGCTGCGGTTCGACCCACCCCGAGGCGTTGCAGCGCGAGGTGCTCGAATCCGGGGCCGACCTGGGTATCGCCTTGGACGGCGACGGCGACCGGGTGCTCATGGTCGACCACACGGGCGAGCTGGTGGACGGCGACGAGCTGCTCTACGTGATCGCCCTGGGCCGCCTGCAGGGGCAGCGCCTGCAGGGGGCGGTGGTGGGCACGGTGATGAGCAACCTGGGCCTGGAACACGCGGTGCGCGCCGCCGGCGTGGAGTTCCACCGCGCCCAGGTGGGCGACCGCTACGTGCTGGAGATGCTGCGCCGCAACGGCTGGACCCTGGGCGGCGAGTCCTCCGGCCACATCATCTGCCTGGATCGTACCAGCACCGGCGACGGCATCGTCTCGGCGCTGCAGGTGATCGAAGCGATGCTGGTGGAGGGGACCGATCTGCACACCCTGAAGTCGCGCATGACCAAGTATCCGCAGAAGATGATCAACGTGCGCATGGCGCAGCGGGTCGATCTGGCCGGCAACGCCGAGGTGGACGCGGCGGTACGCCAGGCCGAGCGCGAACTCGGTGGCCGCGGCCGGGTCCTGCTGCGCCCCTCGGGGACCGAGCCGGTGGTGCGGGTGATGGTGGAAGGCGAGGACGCTGCCCAGGTGGAGGCGCTGGCCGCGCGCCTGGCCGACACTGTGGCCGAGGCGGTGCGCCGTGCCCTGGCTGCGGACGCCTGAGCAAATTGCTTTTTGGCCCATGAGTCGTTAAGCTTTGCGGCCTGTTTTTGCCGACTCTTAGGAGAAGTGCCGCATGCGTCGACCGCTGGTAGCCGGAAACTGGAAGATGAACGGGTCCAAGGCGAGCAACAAGGAACTGCTCGACGGCCTCAAGTCCGGTATTGGCGAGGTCAAGGCCGCGGATGCGGCGGTCTGCGTGCCCTTCGTGTACCTGGCCGACGTGCAGGCCGAACTGCAGGGTACGCCGATTGCCTGGGGTGCGCAGAACGTCAGCGACAAGGCCTCGGGCGCGTTCACCGGCGAAATCTCCTGCGGCATGCTCAAGGACTTCGCCTGCAGTTACGTGATCGTCGGCCACTCCGAGCGGCGCAGCTACTACGGCGAGGACGATGCGCTGGTGGCGCAGAAGTTCGCCGCAGTGCGCGCCGCCGGCATGCGCCCGATCCTCTGCCTCGGCGAGACCCTGGACGAGCGCGAGCAGGGCGTGACCAACGACGTGGTGGCGCGCCAGCTCGACGCGGTGATCGAACTGGAAGGGGTGGCGGCCCTGGTCGACGGCGTGATCGCCTACGAGCCGGTGTGGGCCATCGGCACCGGCCGCACCGCGACCCCGGAGCAGGCCCAGGAGGTGCACGCCTTCATCCGCGAGCGGGTCGCCGGGCACGACGCGGCGGTGGCCGAGGGGCTGCGCCTGCTCTACGGCGGCAGCATGAATCCGGGCAACGCGGCCGAACTGCTGGCGCAGGCGGATATCGACGGCGGCCTGATCGGCGGCGCCTCGCTGAAGGCCGACCAGTTCCTGTCAATCTGTCGCGCCGCGGGCTGATCGCGCGGCGCTAGCGGAACTATGTGATGCATACGATAATCCTTATCGTCCACGTGCTGCTGGCCGCCGGCCTGATCGGGCTGGTGCTGATTCAGCACGGTAAGGGCGCCGACGCGGGCGCCGCGTTCGGCAGCGGCGCCTCGGCCACGGTGTTCGGGGCCCAGGGTTCGGCCAACTTCCTGAGCCGGACCACGGCCGTTCTGGCGACCCTGTTCTTTATCACCAGCCTCACCCTGGCCTACATCTCCGGCCATCGGGAGAAGCCGAAGAGCGTGGTTGACCTGATGCCTACCAGCAGCCAGTCCGAGGCGCCCGCAAAGGGCGCTCCGGCCACTGTGCCCAAGCCGGCGGCGCCGGCCGACGTGCCGGTCAGCCCGGCGCCCGCGCAGATGCCGGCCAAGGCGCCGGCCGCGGCCAAGGAGCAGGCCCCGGCGGACGT
>CAZMMH010000220.1:0-4472 GCA_964567315.1 uncultured Gammaproteobacteria bacterium | reverse complement strand
GGGTCCGTGAGTACAACGAGGAAAGACCGAAGAAAGCACTCGGCGGGCTGACGCCCGCCCAATATGCCAAGCAGCTCGCTGCAAAGGCGGTTACATTTGACCCCGGACTCTAAACCGAACTGCTACTCAACAAGGGGTACCGTCGATGGTCATATAGACATGGCAATGGCACGTGTCGACCAATCTAGACTTAGAGTTCTGCTGCATGGAGTGGCAGACCATTTATGCCCTGAAATTGATAGCACAGAATCAACTTAAGTTGCGGATTGAAACTTAGAATCACCACACAAGAATTGCATTTACCAGATGGCGAGAAGCGCTGCGGCGCTGATGCGGCAAGTTCTTTGGCGCCACTGGTGATGCAGGTCGTTATGCGAAAAAGGCGGAGGGTCTATGCAGCCACCTGACCTAGCGATTGTATATAACGAGCACTTGCCGGGTGACTTGTTTGAGGAGTTGGCTGGCGAATTGAGCGGTGGAGAACTCACTCTGGCGATTGAGTCACGGCCATACGATGGTGCTTATAACTGCCCAGAGTGGTTTATTCTCACGGCAGCGGCTGTCTTTATCGGTAAATCGTACTTTGATGGCTTTCTAAAGGAAGCGGGAAAGGACCACTATGAGGTCCTGAAAGCTGGGCTCGGACGCTTGGCAACCAAGCTAATGTCTAAGCCCAAGATCGAACCAGTTGTGATCGGAACCAAAGGAAAGGTTAGTTCGAATAATCCTTTTTCCTTGGTCTTCTCCGTTTATGCCGAAGCAGAGGACGGGTATCGGTTCAAGTTGCTATTACCTAAGCCGGACGAAGCGAACGACTACGAAGAAATGGTCGCGGCGTTTCTAGAGTTCTTGCATGACTTTCACTCTGGTAAAAAGTCGCTTGAAGATATCGGCTTCGACTCCGTGTCGACGCCACCGGGGAGGCACATTTTCATTCACCTAAATTCGAGCACCAAGCAAATTGAGTGGCTTGATGTACGCGATTACAGGTGAGGTGCATAACAAACGGTAAACCCGACGCCGGAATGACACGCCGCGCTTCGCGGCGGATGCTGTGGCGGCGAGGGTTACCGGTAGCGTTAAGCGCGTCTGACTGGCTGCTACGGGTCAGAATCCGACAGTCACGCCCCGAGGCCTAACCGGTGACACCGCGTCTTTTCGGGCGTAGGGCGATCGCGCCGCTGAAGCGATGCACCACCACATAGGGCCGGGCGGCCGCAGGCAGCTTCAGGAGTCCAGGGCGCGGATCTCGCGGTCGGCGAAGCGCAGGCGCCCGGCGAGGGTGCTGGCCAGCCCCTCCAGGAGTTGGATCGAGGCCCGCTTGTGCTGCGGGGCGAACTGTTCGAACGTCTGGCGCGAGAGGCTGTAGAGCTCGGTATCGGTAAAGGCGACCGCGTCGGCCGAGCGCGGCTCGCCGTCGAGGAAGGCCATCTCGCCGAAGAAGGCGCCGCGGGTGAAGGTGCTCAGGTGGTGGACTTTGTCCGCACCGACGGGCAGTACGATGCGCACCTCGCCGCGGCGGATGAGGAACAGTTCGTCGCCGGTGTCGCCTTGGGCGAAAATCCGCTCCCCCTCCTTGAACGAAGCCTTCTGCATGCAGGCCTCCAGGGCCGCCAGGGTCTCGTCCTTGCGCCCCTGGAACAGCTCCATTTCGTGCAGTTCCAGGGCCTTCTCCTTGCTGCGGGCCACGGCGGCCTCGGAGATCAGCCGGTCCTCCACCCATTGCAACGCTGCATCGAGTTCGCCGAACAGGCGCACGGGGGTCTGCGGGCGCACCAGCCCCACTTGGTCCAGGTACTGCTGGATATTCAGCCCAGTGGGCAGTTTGCGCGGCAGGTCGCTCAAGATCAGGTAGCCCAAGCGTTCACCGAGCATCTCCTTGATCTGTTCGAGGACATGGGCGGCGGTCACGTCCACCGTCTGCACCCGGCGCATGTCGAGGATGATGTAGCGGCGGGTCTTGAGGTCGGCCTCCAGTGCGCTGTAGAGCTGGTCGGCGGTGCCGAAGAACAGGCTGCCCTGGAGCTCGTAGATCGCCGTCTGGACACCCCGCTCCGCGAGTACCGCCATCTCCTCGCGGGGACGGATGCGCTTGGAGAAGTGCTGGTGGCCGTAGGTCGTGCGGCGCACCACGCGCCCGCCGACCTGCTCCTTCACGAACAGCAGGATTGCCAGTACCACGCCGGTGGCCGAGGCCTGAATCAGTCCGACGGTCAGGGCCACGGCGACCACCGCAGCGATCACCGCGAAGTCGAACATGGTCGAGCGTGACTTCAGAAAGAGCAGGCTGGTGCCGTCGATCATGCGGAAGCCGATGACGATCAGAATGGCGGCCAAACTGGCGATCGGCACCCAGGCGATCAGGCTGCCGAGAATGAGGAAGGCGACCAGCGACAGCCCGCCTTCGAACAACCCGGAGTAGCGCGTCACTCCGCCACTGGAGAAATTCACCAGGGAGGGCCCCATGGTCCCAGCACCCGGCACCCCACCGACCACGGCGGTGGCCAGGTTGGCGAGCCCCTGGGCGACCAGTTCGCGGTTCGAATTGTGGCGGGTGCGGGTGAGCGCATCGAGCACGATAGCGGTCTTCAGGCTGTCGATGGACAGCAGCACGGCGAGGGTGAGCGCGGGGCCGACCAGCATCGTCAGCAGATGACCGTCGAGTCCGCCGAAGCCGGCCCAACGGCCGAGGATGCCGGCGGCCACACCGCCCTCGCCGCCCGCGCTGAGGGGGCCGACCACCAGGGTATTTCCGGCGAGCTTGAGCAGCGAGGGGTCGGCCAGGCCGGCGGCGAAATAGCTGAGCGCGCCAGCAAGCAAACCGATGATGGCAGCGGGTATCGCCTTGATCACCCTGCCCGCCCCGAGCATCACGCCTGCGGTGACAAAGCCGACCAGCAGGCTCTGCCAGTGCCATACGCCAGGGTTGACCAGGGCCTGCCACAGGTTCAGCTCCTTGGGCGCCCCGAGGAACTTCGGCACCTGGCTGCCGATGATGATGAGGCCCACGCCGCTCATATAGCCGGAGACCACCGGATAAGGCATGTACTTGATGAGTCGGCCGAGCCGCGCCAGGCCGAAGCTCAGCTGGAACAAGCCCGAGAGCAGCCCGAGCATGGTCATCAGCAGCAAGGCCGAGCCGAGCGGCGCCCCCTGCTGTACGAATTCTATGGTGAAGGCCGAGAGCACCGCCGCGGCCGGGGCGCAGGGGGCGGTGATCAGGCGGTTGGTGCCGCCGATGGCCGGCGCGATCAGGCCAAGGGCAGTGGCGCCGAGGATGCCGGCCAGCGCACCGTAGGCGGCGAAGCTGCCGCCGAGGGGCGCGTAGATGGTTACCCCGAAGGCGATCGCCGAGGGCAGCGCGACCAGCATGGCGGCGAGGCCGCCCCAGAAGTCACCAGCCAGGGAATGGGACTGAAGATTGGAGCTGGCCATCGGCGGGGTCCGGATCTGCGTGTGAACCCATGATAGACGAGTTTGCCGCAGCGCCGGTTCGCACGTTCGGATTTCAATGCGGGGTCAAGTCCTGCAATTCAACGTGCGTGTATGCTCCCGATTGGCCGTTCCCGATTGGCCGCATAGGGTCGAAAGCAGCACTCTGGCCTTCCTAACGCACACGCCTCTACGGCCGCCGCCGCAACGCCACCAACGCCGTCGGCAGCCAGCCGCAGATTTCGTAGAATTCCCGCGCCGGCCAGTTGTCGCGGTCGGCCAGCAGTTGAACCCGCGAGTAGCCGCGGCTGCGCGCCTCCTGCTCGATCGCCGAGAGCAGGGCCCGGCCAATACCGCGGCCGCGGTAGTCGTCGTGTACCACCATGTCCTCGACCAGACCGACGTGACCGCCCTCGGCGGTGGAGATCGTCTCCTGCATGGTGACCATGCCGATGGCCAGGCCGGCATCGTCCGCCACCAGGACGGCGGCGCGTGCCTCGTTGAGCAGCAGCTCCAGCCCCCGCTGGGCATGGGCGGGGTCGAAGGTGAAGTCCGCCTCCATCCCGAACAGCGCCTCCAGCAGCTCACACATAGCGGGAATGTCGGCGGCCAGCGCCGGACGGATGACGATGCTGGCCTTCATAACGCGGGCACAATGACTATGTGCGCGGGCTTCTTGCCCTCGAACTGGACTCGCTTGGCCATGCTCGGGGTCATGTAGACCGTGCCCTTCTCGTCCACCAGCAGGACGTCGTGCACGCCCATGTCGTGGGCCACCTTCTGCCACTCCTTGGGCCCGGCCACGGTGAGGGCGGTGGCGGCGGCATCGGCCAGGGTGCCGTCCCGGGCGATCACCGTGGTGGAGACCACGTGCTCCACCGGCCAGCCGTCGCGCGGGTCGATGATGTGGGCGTAGCGCTTGCCCATGTACTGGTGGTAGCGCTCGTAGTTGCCCGAGGTGTGCACGCTTTCGCCGTCACGCATCTCGATCGCGCCGATCACGCCCTCGCCCTGGGGATGGCGGATGCCGATGCGCCAGG
>CAZMMH010000219.1:0-4477 GCA_964567315.1 uncultured Gammaproteobacteria bacterium | reverse complement strand
CACCGGCAAATCGGTGCTGGTCACCGGCGCCGGCGGCTCCATCGGCTCGGAGCTGTGCCGCCAGATCGTGCGCCTGGCGCCGCTGCGGCTGGTGCTGTTCGAGCGCAGCGAGCACGGCCTCTACCTGATCGACCGCGAGCTGCGCCAGCTCGCCGGCGCACTGGGCCGCGAGGTGGAGATCGTGTCCCTGCTGGGCTCGGTGAATCATCGGCGCCGGGCCGAGAAGGCCTGCACCACCTTCGCCGTCGATACGGTCTATCATGCCGCGGCCTACAAGCACGTGCCGATGGTCGAGAGCAATCCGATCGAGGCGGTGCAGAACAACATCTTCGGCACCCTGCACATGGCCGAGGCGGCGCGCGCTGCCGGGGTCGCCACCTTCGTCCTGATCTCCACCGACAAGGCGGTCCGGCCGACCAACGTCATGGGCGCGACCAAGCGCGTGGCCGAGCTGATCCTGCAGGGGCTGGCCGAGCGTGGCGAGGGCCGCACCACCTTCTGCATGGTCCGCTTCGGCAATGTGCTCGATTCCTCGGGCTCGGTGGTGCCGCTGTTCCGCGAGCAGATCCGCCACGGCGGCCCGGTGACCGTGACCCACCCGGAGATCATTCGCTACTTCATGACCATTCCCGAGGCCGCCCAGCTGGTGTTGCAGGCGGGCGCCATGGCGCAGGGCGGAGACCTCTTCGTGCTCGACATGGGCGAGCCGGTACGCATCTATGACCTGGCCCGACGCATGGTCCACTTGAGCGGCCTGCGCGAAAAGACCGCAGACGACCCGCGGGGTGACATCGAGATCCACTTCACCGGCCTGCGCCCGGGCGAAAAGCTGTTCGAGGAGCTGCTGATCGGCGACGACGTCCTGGCCACCGGCCACCCGAAGATCATGCGTGCCCAGGAGGCCAGGCTCGGCTGGCCCGAGCTCGAACGCCTGCTCAACGACATGCATGCGGCCGCCGCCGCTTTTGCCCAGGAGGCGATCCGCGAGCTGCTGATGCAGGTGGTGCAGGGTTATCAGCCGGAGCACAACATCGTCGACCACGTGTGGGTGGTCGAGCGGAGCGGCGCGGATGGGTGAACTCCCGCTCCGCGTTGTGCTGTCCGCCTGCCGTGCCGGGTCACCACCTGTGGCGCGCAACGAGTCCGGCAGGCCCGTAGAGACCGAGGCCTGAGGTCAACGCGTGCGCGGCATGACACGTAGCGTGGTTTCGGCAGGCCTCAGCCTGGTGCTGATCGCCGTCTGTTTCCGGGTGCTCGATCTGCGCCAGCTCCGCGGCACGCTGCTGCACATTCCGCTCGGCACGGTCGGCGCCGCCCTCGCCTTGCTGCTGATCAACAAGCTGCTGAGCTCCTGGCGCTACTCGTTGCTGCTCACCGACCTGGGCATTCGGCTGCCGTTTCGTTCCGCGGTGCGGATCAACTCACTGAGCATCCTCGCCGGGAGCGCCTTCTTCAATTTCTTCGGCCAGGGCGTCGCACGCTCCTTCCTGCTCAGCCGTGAACAGTGGTCACCGGCACTGGCCTTCGCCACCACCGGGATCGAGCGGGTCGTTTCTCTCGCGCTGTTGCTGCTGATGGCGGGCGTTGGCGCCGCCTGGCTGTTCGGCAGCATGGGCGGGGGCGATTTCGTGCGGGGCACCTCGCCGGTCGTGCTGGCCGTCAACCTGGTGGCCGTCGTCGGCGCGATCTATCTGATCGGCCTGCAGCGTCCCCACCGGCGGTTTTTCCGCGTGTTCCGACGGCGCGAAGTGCGCCGCGCCATTCTCCACGTCGGCGGTGTCACCCTGGCCATGCACGGGACGATGATCTCGGCCTACGTGCTCCTGGCGACCGCGGCGGCACCACATGCCTCGCTCGGAGAGTTGTTTGCCGTCTCCGCAGTGGTCATGCTGGCCGCCTCGATTCCGGTCAGTTTCGCCGGTTGGGGCGTGCGCGAATTGAGTGCCGCCTACGCCTTCGGGGCCATTGGGCTGATGCCGGAGTCGGGCCTCGCCGCCGCCATGTTGGTCGGTATTCTGTCGTTGCTGGCGCTTGGCCTGGTCACACTCGTTTCCGTGTTCGTCGACAAGGCGAGCCCGTCGGCGTCCGCCGCGGGCGCGGCCCTCATGCGGCCGTTCGATTTTACCGGTGTCATCGCCTGGGGCGCGGGCATCGGCATTGCCGCGCTGATCGGCTTCCAGGTCACCCTGCCGGCCGGCAAAGGCCTGCTTCGGCTCAACCTGGCCGACCCGCTGGCCCTCGTCGGCGGCCTGCTGCTGCTGTTCCTCGCGTGGCGCAACGGGGTCTGGCGGCGTCTCTGGCAAATACCTCATCTCAATCTCACGTTGCTGGTCGGCAGCGCGGCGATGACCCTCGGTTTCCTCCACGGTTGGGCCCGCTTCGGCATTACCGACTGGGCACTGTTCAACCGGATGCTGGGCTGGGCGGTCCTGCTCGCCTATTTCGCCAGCGGCGCCCTGGTCGTTGCCGTGGCCGGTCGCGACGGCAGGGCGACGGTGTTGCGGGCCTATCTCCTGGCCATGGCGGCCATTAGCGTAGCGGGTGTGTCGCTGCATATCGTGGACCCCGGCGCCGCTGCCTGGGCGAGCAGTCGCTTTGCCGGAATGGCCGGAAATCCAAACGCCTTCGGCGTGCAGATCGCCCTCGCGGTGGCCCTGGCGGTTGCCGGCAGCCCCTGGAAGGGCCGGGGTGGAGTCGACGCTGTGCTGCTTGGTGTGCTGCTCGCGGCGGGCTACTTTTCCGGCTCGCGGGCGTCCCTGCTTGCCGTGGTGACGATGCTCGGGGGCGCGCTCGCCGTGCGACAGATCCAGCCTTCGCGCCTGTTGCGCGCGACTGCGGCAGCGTTGGTCTTCGTGGTCGGTGCCATTGTGCTGATGGTCTACGTCTTTCCGGATGCAGATTCGGGCGTGGCGGCGTTGCTTCCAACCAACTTCGCGAGCGTGAACCACCTGCAGGAGGTGACCAGCGACCGTTGGGCCAGCGTCGTCGGCGGGTGGAAGATGTGGCTCGAACACCCCTTGCTCGGGGCCGGGCTTGGCGCCTTCATCCGGGAGCAGACGCTGGCTACCGGTGCGCCGCTGGTGATTCACAATTCCTACCTTTGGCTGCTGGCGGAATTCGGTCTGTTGGGCGCCGCGGCGCTCGCGGCGATGCCCTTGGCGGTGCTGTATTGGGCGTTGCGCACGCGCTCGCGCACGGCGTGGATGGCGCTGGCCTGCCTGACGGTCATGGCGGTGATTTCGCTGGCCCATGAAATGGTCTATCAACGGGCCTTCTGGTTCCTGTTGGGGCTGCTGGCCGCGGCGCCGCGCATTCTCCGCCGCGAGCGCGATCCCGGACGGGCCTTTTCAGCGGGCGCGCTCGAGGGTCGAGAAACGGTAGCTGAGCGCCAGTTGGAAGGTGTTCGCCCGGTAGCCGTCGCTCTTCGACATCAGCCGGCCGCCAGACGCGATCAGGGCCAGGCTCCGGTTGAGCCGGTAACCTAAGCCGAGGCGGGCCTCGCCGATCAGGCCGCCGCCCACCTTGAGGCTGCCGCCGCCGCCGGCGCCGACCAGCAGTTCCGGGTTCACGAACAGCCGCGAGTCATGCCACAGAGGCACCACCGCACCTCCACCCACCAGACCCGCGGCAAAGCCGCCGGCGCCGCCGGCGTAGGCGCCGTAGGCCTGGCCGCTGAGATAGAGATAATCGTTCACCATCGCATCCAGCTGCATGCCGACCAAGTCCACGCGGTGGTCCGCGGCGCCGCTCTTGCGCCGCACCCCGCTGTCGGGGAAATAGCTCTGGTGGGCGAAACGCAGGCGCCAATGGCGCGGACCGTAGCGGGTGTCATCCGCCAGCGGGGTCTCTGCCCCCACCCGGCGCAGCGCCGACGGGCCGTCGTAGCTGTAGCCGACCCTCAGCCCCACGGTCGAGGCGCGGAAATCGCCGCCCGGGGCCTCGATGTAGCCGCCCTCCAGGCCGAGCAGCAGGCCGCTGCGGAAGCGGTGGTCGAGGCCGGCACTCAGCTTGGCCACAACGCCACCGCCGGTATCCACATTGCCGCCACCGGCCGCCCCCAGATCCGCCTGCAGGCGCAGGCTGTTGCGCCACGGCAGGTCGAGGCGCAGGCCGCCGCCGAACAGTACCTGGGCGAAGCCGTCGGTGGAGCCGCCGGCCGCCCCGGCCGCCGACATGGCGAAATAGGTGTGCTGGCCGAGGGCGTGATCCCACTGTGCGCCCGCCAGCTCCATGCGCCCGTCGAGCAGTACGCCACTGCGCCCGCGGCTGCCCGCGGCCGGCTGGTAGACCAGGGCCAGGGCACTCAGGTCGCGGCCGCGCGGCACATAGGCGTGACGGAACAGGTCGCCGCCCAGGGCCCGCGGGGCGTCGTTCAGCCAACCGCCGCCATACAGGGCGGTCAACGGATATTCGTAGGTGAAGGCCAGCTGGCTGCTGTCGATGCCGCCGTTGGGGAATTTGACCCGGCTGGCCTGGA
>CAZMMH010000218.1:0-4487 GCA_964567315.1 uncultured Gammaproteobacteria bacterium | reverse complement strand
CTGATGACCACCGCGGCGACCATTCACATGGCCCTGCTCGGCGGCGAGGGGTTGCGCCGGGTCGCGGCGGCCAGCCACGCCAACACCCGCGCCCTGGTCGAGCGGCTGTGCGCCCTGGACGGGGTGAAGAGGCTGTTCGACCGGCCCCTGTTCCACGAGGCGGTGCTGCAGTTCGACGTCCCGGTCGAACCGCTGTTGCGGGCCCTGCAGGCGCAGAACCTGCTCGGCGGCTACGCCCTTGGCGATGACTACCCGGAGCTGGGCAATGCCCTGCTGGTCTGCGCCACCGAGACCAAGGACGAGGCCGACATCGAGGCCTATGCCGGCCACCTGGAACGCATCCTCAGCAAGCAGCGCCCGGTCACCTGCCCGATCACCCCGAAGTGGTAAAGCCCGGCCGATGGTCTACGGTGTGACCTACTGACCACCGACCGGGAGGGCTGGGCATGGCCACCGTCACCCTGAAGGGCACCGAGATCCACACCAACGGCGAGCTGCCGGCCGTCGGCAGCCAGGCGCCGGACTTTCATCTGGTCGACAGCGCACTCAAGGACGTGCGCCTGGGGGATTTTGCCGGGCGCAAGAAGCTGCTCAGCATCGTGCCGAGCCTGGATACCCCCACCTGCGCCACCTCGACCAAGGTCTTCAACCAAAAGGTGGCCGGGAGGGACGACCTGCTGGTCCTGGTGGTCTCGGCCGACCTGCCCTTCGCCCAGGGGCGCTTCTGCAGCGCCGAGGCCCTGGGCAACGTGCACACCCTTTCCATGATGCGCTCGCGCAATTTCGCCAAGGACTACGGGGTCCTGATCGAGGACGGCCCGCTGGCCGGCATCTGCGCCCGGGCGGTGGTGGTGCTCGACGCCGACGACCGGGTGCTCTACACGGAACTGGTGGCGGAAATCGCGGATGAGCCGGACTACGACGCGGCGCTGGGCGCGGCTGGTTGATTCGTTAATTTGTTGATTCGTTAATTCGGCAGGGTGGGGCCTGGCGGCCGTTTGCGGCGCTTGCCGGGCCTCGGTCGTGGCGCCTGCCTGCGCAATTTTCAACGGCACCCCGAATTAACGAATCAACGAGTTAGCGGATCAACGACCAACGCCCCCATTTACCCACCCCACCCCCATCTGCTTCAATACGCCCTTCGGCGAAATTGAGGCGCAGCTGGTCATGTTGATCTTCGAACACTCCCGTCACGGCCGCCGCGCCGCGGCCCAGGCCCCCCAGGAGAGTGCCGACGTCTCCGACATTCCCGCACAGTTCCTGCGGGAGGGCTCGGCCCCGCTGCCGGAGGTCTCGGAGATGCAGGTGGTGCGCCACTACACCCGCCTGTCGCAGAAGAACTTCTCCATCGACACCCAGTTCTACCCGCTCGGCTCGTGCACCATGAAGTACAACCCGCGCGCCTCCAACCGCCTGGCCATGCTGCCCGGTTTCCTCGCCCACCATCCGCTGGCCCCCGACGCCCTCGGCCAGGGGCTGCTGGCCTGTCTCTACGAGCTGCAGGAGATGCTCAGGGAGGTGACCGGCATGCGCGGGGTCTCCCTGACCCCGGCCGCCGGGGCCCAGGGCGAGTTTGCCGGGGTGGCGATGATCCGCGCCTACCACCTGGCGCGCGGCGACAGCGCGCGCAGCGAGATCCTGGTGCCCGATGCCGCCCACGGCACCAACCCGGCCACCGCGGCGATGTGCGGCTACGGCGTGCGCGAAATCCCCACCAACCGCGACGGCGACGTCGACCTGGAGGCGCTGCGCGCCGCGGTCGGCCCGCAGACCGCCGGCATCATGTTGACCAACCCCTCGACGCTGGGTGTGTTCGAACGGCGGATCGAGGAGATCGCCGCCATCGTCCACGAGGCCGGCGGCCTGCTCTACTACGACGGCGCCAACCTCAACGCCATCCTCGGCAAGGTGCGCCCGGGCGACATGGGTTTCGACGTCATTCACCTCACCCTGCACCCGACCTTCTCCCCCCCCCCCGGCGGCGGCGGGCCCGGCGCCGGTCCGGTGGGGGTGAGCGAGCGCCTGTTGCCCTTCCTGCCGGTGCCGTTGGTGGAGTTCGATGGCGACGAATACCGGCTGGTCGCCGAAGAGGAGCGGCCCCAGTCCATTGGCCGCCTCTCGGCCTTCATGGGCAACGTCGGGGTGCTGCTGCGGGCCTATGTCTATGCCCGCATGCTGGGGCGCGAGGGCATGATCCGGGTGGCCGAATTCGCCACCCTCAATGCCAACTACATGCAGGCGCGGCTGCGTGACGCCGGCTTCGAGCTGGCCTACCCGAACCGCCGCGCGACCCACGAGTTCATCGTCACCCTCAAGGGCGAGGCGCGCGAGTACGACGCCACCGCCATGGACTTCGCCAAGCGCCTGCTCGATTTCGGTTTCCACGCCCCCACCACCTATTTCCCGCTGCTGGTGCCCGAGTGCCTGCTGATCGAGCCCACCGAGAGCGAGAGCCGCGAGGAGCTGGACGGCTTCATCGATGCCATGGTGGCCATCCGCGAGGAGGCCGCCGGCAACATCGAGACGCTCAAGCAGGCGCCCCACAGCCAGCCGGTGCGCCGCCTCGACGAGGTGCGTGCGGCGCGTGAGCTGGATCTGGTCTGGAAGGGGCCGGGCGAGGCGGCATGAGCGCGGAGATCAACAAGCCGGGCCACCGCGGGCTGGCCCACGTGTTCAAGGCGATGCTCTACTCGTTTCAGGGGCTGCGCGCGGCTCTCGAGTACGAGGAGGCCTTTCGCCTCGAGCTGATTGCCGCGGCGGTGATGTTTCCGCTGGGCCTGTGGCTGGGCAGTGGCGGGGTGGAGAAGGCCCTGCTGGTCGGCAGCCTGATCGTGGTGCTGATCGTCGAGTTGATCAACTCGGCGGTGGAGGCGGTGGTCGACCGGGTCAGCGTCGAGCACCACAAGCTCTCGGGCCGGGCCAAGGACATCGGCTCGGCGGCGGTGTTCATGGCCCTGCTCAACGTGGTCGTCACCTGGGGCCTGGTGCTCTATCCGAGATTTTCTTAGAGACATTCCGTTTCAGGTGCCCAAAAGACAACGGCGATCGCGCGCAACGCCGCAGACGTCACCACCGCGTTGCGGGGGAGAAGGGAGCTGCCTGGTTCGGTCTCTTTGCGCCTTGGCGGCTTTGCGCGAGACTTTCCACCTGTCCCGGCATGAGAGGCCATGAAAAACAAACGAGGTAAGCCATGTCTGCACTGATCTGCGGTTCCATCGCCTTCGACACCATTATGGTGTTCCACGACAAGTTCAAGCACCACATCCTGCCGGACAAGGTGCACATGCTGAACATCTCGTTCCTGGTGCCGGAAATGCGCCGCGAGTTCGGCGGCTGCGCCGGCAACATCGCCTACAATCTCAAGCTGCTCGGCGGCAAGCCCCTGCCGATGGCGACGGTGGGGCGCGACTTCGAAAGCTATGCTGCCTGGTTGGAGCAGTGCGGAGTCAATACCCACCACATCAAGGTGCTGGAGAACAGCTACACCGCCCAGGCCTTCATCACCACCGACATGGACGACAACCAGATCACCGCCTTCCACCCGGGGGCGATGAGCTTCGCCCACGAGAACCGGGTCGGCGAGGCGGACGGCGTCACCATCGGCATTGTTGCCCCGGACGGCCGCGACGGCATGCTCGCGCACGCCCAGCAGTTCGTCGAGCAGGGGATTCCGTTCATCTTCGATCCGGGCCAGGGCTTGCCGATGTTCGACGGCGCGGATTTGATGCGCTTCGTCGAGCAGGCCACCTGGGTGACGGTCAACGATTACGAGGCGCAGATGCTGGAGCAGCGCACCGGCAAGAGCCCACATGAACTGGCGGAGATGGTCGAGGCCCTGATCGTCACCCGTGGCGCCGAGGGTGCCCACATCTACACCGGCGGGCATCGCCTGGAGATCCCGGCGGCGGAGGCCAGTGCGGTGACCGATCCCACCGGCTGCGGCGACGCCTTCCGCGCCGGCCTGCTCTTTGGTCTGATGAACAACTACGACTGGGAGACCACTGGGCGTATCGCCTCCCTGCTGGGTGCGATCAAGATCGCCCACCACGGCACCCAGAACCACCGCTTCACCCTCGAAGAGTTCAAGGCCATGTACAACGAGGCCTTTGGGCACAACTTCTGAAAAGCAATTTTGAATTTTGAATGTTGAATTATGAGTTGAGGTGGGCCGCTTCCGCGGCCCGCTATTTTGGAAAGGGCATGCGCCTACGGCGCGCACCACAATTCAAAATTCTCAATTAGAAATTCAAAATTCGCGCCGCAGGCGCGGCGCGCTAGCTGCGCGGCGGCGGTTCGACGATCAGCTTCTCGCTCGGCCGGCCGATGTGGTAGCCCTGGACGTAGGGGATGCCGGCCTCGGCGCACAGCTCCAGCACCTCCTCGTTTTCCACGAACTCCGCCAGGGCGAGAATGCCCAACTCTTCGGCCAGGTTGGCGATGCTGTGGACGAAGGCCTTGTCCTTGAGGTCGTGGGCCATGTTGACGAT
>CAZMMH010000217.1:0-4507 GCA_964567315.1 uncultured Gammaproteobacteria bacterium | reverse complement strand
TTCAGATGGTGTCTCGACAACCCCATCCTACCAGCCAGGTTCACAATGCCCGCCTTTCAGGCCCTCGCTGTGCACTTCGAACTAAATTCCGCCCCACACAAAACGAGCCTCCACGAGCCAAGGCCAAAGTTGCTTGATACGAGTCATGCTTAGTTCTTGTTAGGTTTGATTGCCAATTTTATGTTTTGTCATCAAGAATGCCTGTGGCTTTCCATTCCTTCCCGAAGACTCCATCAAACACCAAATTTCTGTACGGGCATTTGACAGCACTGTTCTATGCTGATTGAGCAAGCGCACAATTTGCTGCCTTGCCTGCTCAATGTGATGCAAATCGTTTTTATACTTTATACCTTCATCTCGATCTTCACGATAAGGATTAAGTGCGTGCAGTCGTCCTCCGCACCAGTCATATAAGTCAATAAAATTTTCTTTTGTTAAATAGTCAGTCTCGGGTTCTAAATCAACTTTCCTGCCACTTTCATCATCTTTCTGGATAAACGGCTTTGGATAAAAGTCTGGATTTATTTTCTCAATATCTCGGACGATATACCTGGCGTTCCAGTGCTTCTTGAATGCATCATGTACGGCCTTGTACTCTGTTTCATTTGCCGTAATGCTTGCCATGGCAATCAATTCGAGACTTTTACGCAACTGCACCGCACTCACTTCTACGTCAGGAAGCAAGTAGTTTGTGCTTACGCCGACTTTCTTTCCAGCAAGCAACTGGCCCAGAAAATCAATACGTGACTTTATTGAATGCATGCACCATGCGTATTGATCCAACTGCCTTTCAATCTCTGACGTTGAATTCAATTTAGTACCATCGTTTCGAAAACCTAACTACAATTCGACCCCAAAAACGCCCTGTTACAATAGGACACTTTCGTCCAATAACATTCCGAAATGACGGCAAGCCGTCGTTTTTCCACGGACCCAACGCGGGTTAGGGCGCAATAAGCCGGCGACAAAGCGGGGCACGGGTGTGGAACGGGAGACGTGGCGTTGGGAAAGGGCTGCCCGACACCAGACACGGCACTGGACATGCGATCAGCCAGCGGGCCGGCGATCGATCGGACGGCCGCCCAGCCCGGAAAGGTCGGGAGCGCGCCGGCATCGCCGGCAAACGAAGCGGATCTTTTCACGGCACCGTCCCTGCGTAGCCATCGGGATTCCCGAGAGCAATCTAACGCCGCCGAGGACCGCTATTCAACCGCTCCGGCGGGTGTTGCGTTCTTGTGTCCTTGTATCAGAGGGCGCGCGCCCCGCGCGCACCGCAACTATTCACTAACCGCTCTTCACCAACCACTGCTCTCCCCCGTTGCCCCGAACCAAAAGTCCGAATCCTTCGACAGGAATTCGTCGAACCGCAGGTAATGGGAGCCGTCACAGGAGAAGTTGAGCGCCACCATGCCGTTGACCACGTTGATGGAGCCGGCGCGCAGGTAGACGTTTTCGTCGGCGAAACGCAGGCGGCGGAAGCCCTCGAAGATCGGCATGATCAGGCCGGGGGCGATGATGGCACGCTCGAAGTATTCCCGCCTGGGGTAGGCCAGGCAGGTGTCCGGGTCGGTGAGCTCCTCAAATCCCAGCAGGCGGTAGCTGTAGGGATCGTCCACCAGCCAGATGGTGGCGCGGTTGCTGGAGAAGTGGAGCTTGCTGTGGAACACGCCGTGCTCGGACATCAGCTCGGAGAGCAGGGCAAAGACCTCGTCCAGGCGGGTATCGATGGCGCTCTCTACCCGCTGCTGCTGGAACACACTGGAGCGGATCGCCGGGTCGCCCTTGACCTGACGCCACTCCGAGGGCTCGCGGTATAGGGCAGCGGTCTGTGGCAGTTCGCGCAGGTCGTAATCGGCGCCGAGGAAGCCGATGCGTTCACCGTCGGCATTGCGGATCACCTGGATCGCGGTCAGCGACGGCCGCTTGGCGTTGCGGCTGATATAGGCCTCGGAGAGCCTGAAATCGCTGGTACCGACAATCTCCCGCATGTAGGGCCGATCGGAGCGGTCGCGTCCGTAGTGGGCCGGGTCGTGGCCGTCGCGGGTGATGTTGTCGGTAAGCTGTATCCCGTTGGGGTCCATCACGTAGAGGTGCTTGCAGTGGCGCATGTGGGGCAGGGCGTCGGTGAGCAACGCCTCCACGGCGGCGGGCTCATGGATCATGCCGGCACAACGGGCGGCGAGTTCGTGCATAAGCTCGCCGAGCAGGGCCGAGAGGGCCTCGCGCTGCTGGTGGATACTCTCTTTGAGGCTGGTTGCTGCCACGGCGACTCCGTGTTGGTGACTGGAATGCGTTGCGCCGATTTTAACCTTGTCTTTGCCTTGATAGGGTGCTGCCTGTTTGAAACGGCAACGCCCTTGAGGGTTCCCGTCGTCCGGAGTGTAGCCCGGTGACGCTGGTCGGCTTGGCGAAGGCGCGCCTGCTCGCCTTGCGGTAACGGAGACTATGCTTCAATCGCGCCGAATGTTTCGCGCAACGTCCGGCCGTCCGCATGCGGCCCAGCCAAGAGGTCGTTTCAGGTCATGTCCAAGGGTGTCTACGTCGCCGGCACGGCGCCGCGCAGCGGCAAATCGATCGTTTCACTGGGATTCATGGAGCTGTTCTCGGCCAGCGCGGAGAAGGTCGGCTTTTTTCGCCCGGTGGCGGCCGGCCGCGATGATTCGGTAATCCGCCTGATGGACGGCCGCTACACCCTCGGCGTGGACCCGGAACTGCTGTTCGGGGCGACGGTGGCGGAGGCCCGGGAGCTGGCGGCGGTGGGGCGGGAGGAGGCCTTGATCCAGCGCATCCTCGACCGCTTCAAGGCGCTGGAGGCGCGCTTCGACCACGTGGTCTGCGAGGGCAGCGACTTCTCCATCTCGATTCCGGGACTGGAGTTCGACTTCAATGCCGAGCTGGCCAATCAGCTCGGTTGTCTGATGGTGCCGGTGCTGCATGCCGGCGGCCGCAGCGAGGCGGAGCTGCTCGACCACGTTCGTGTGGTGGTCGGTTCCCTGGAGGAGCGGGGGTGCGACGTGCTGGCGGCGGTGGTGAACCGGGTGGCGGCCGAGGGGCGCGACGCCATTGCCGGCCATCTGGCGGGGCGGGAAATCGCCGGGGTGCCGGTGTATGTGCTGCCGGAACACCCGATCCTGGACATGCCTACCGTGGGCGAGGTGGCCGTGGCCCTGGGCGCCGAACAGATCGGCGGCCCGGCCGAGGCCCTGACCCGGGAGATCGCCCACTTCAAGGTGGCGGCGATGGAGCTGCCCCACTTCCTCGATCACCTGGAGGAGGGCAGCCTGGTGATCACCCCGGGCGACCGCTCCGATATCATCGCCGGCTGCATCACCGCCGACCACTCCCTCAGCTATCCGCGGGTGGCCGGCCTGGTGCTCACCGGCGACCTGCGCCCGGCGCCACAGATCGAACGCCTTATCGGCGGCCTCAGCGGCAGCGGCATTCCCATGCTCAGCGTGCCCGGCGACACCTTCACCACCGCCACCGAGATCAGTTCGGTGGAGTCGAGCCTGGGGCCGGACAACCCGCGCAAGATCGCCGCGGCCCTCGGCGTGCTGGAGGGGCACATGGACAGCGAGCAGCTGCGCGCGCGCATCGAGCTCACCCGGCCGGCGCGGATCACCCCGCTGCAGTTCGAGTACGAACTGATCCAACGGGCCAAGCGCCGACGCATGCACATCGTGCTGCCGGAGGGCGACGAGGAGCGCATCCTGCGCGCGGCGGAGATCCTGCTGCTGCGCGGCGTGGCCCAACTGACCGTGCTCGGTGACCCCGAAACCATCCGGCGCAGGATCGCCGCCCTGGGCCTGCGCCTTGAGCAGCTGCCGATCATCGACCCGACCCACTCGCCCCTGCGCGAGCGCTATGCCGACGCCCTGGTCGAGGCACGCCGGCACAAGGGGGTGACCCGGCAGATGGCCTGGGACATGGTGGAGGACCTGAGCTACTTCGGCACCATGATGGTCCACTGCGGCGACGCCGACGGCATGGTCTCGGGTGCGGTGCACACCACCCAGCACACCATCCGCCCGGCCTTCCAGGTGATCCGCACCCGCCCGGGCCACAACTTCATCTCCAGCGTGTTCCTGATGAGCCTGCGCGACCGGGTACTGGTCTACGGCGACTGCGCGGTCAACCCGGACCCGGACGCGGCCCAGCTGGCGGAGATCGCCCTGGCCTCGGCGGCCACCGCGGCCCAGTTCGGCATCGAGCCGCGGGTGGCGATGCTCTCCTATTCCACCGGCGAGTCGGGCCAGGGGGCCTCGGTGGAGAAGGTGCGCGAGGCGGTGCGCATCGCCCACCGGCGGGCGCCGCAGCTCAAACTAGAGGGGCCGCTGCAGTACGACGCGGCGGTGGACGTGGCGGTGGCGCGGACGAAGTTGCCGGAGAGCGAGGTGGCGGGGCACGCCACGGTGTTCATTTTTCCCGACCTCAACACCGGCAACAACACCTACAAGGCGGTGCAGCGCAGCGCCGGCGCGGTGGCCATCGGACCGATCCTGCAGGG
>CAZMMH010000216.1:0-4529 GCA_964567315.1 uncultured Gammaproteobacteria bacterium | reverse complement strand
AATAGGCCAAAAAAATGTATGCGCCAAAAGTCGCCAAAATAATCGCAAAAATTAGCGCATACAGCCGCCACCAACGCATCGACGAATCAACCGGAATATCGCCATAATAAAAAAATCGCATTGGGCTATTTATTACGTATTCGATTATTGTACGTAGAGCTGCAAAGAAAAGAATCGTGCCTCCTATTTCCCCGATTGACGACTTTGGGTATGACAGCAACAACGAAGCGAGCGCGACGCACCATAAAACGAACCATACCGCAATCACAATTGAATGAAGACTCACTTCGATAAATTCCAGGTGGCGAAGAACACAGATAACCCAGCCCCAGCCTTACTCGCATATTTCAAAGGCAATTCACCAACGCCAGTCGGGACAATGGATAATATTACATCGACGTATTCCCCTTTACGATATGCAGAAACCCCACCATATATGTCCGACGCGATGGATAGTGAGCCCAGTATGAGAGACGCACCACCCGTGCCACATGTAGCCCCAACAGCTGTTATAGCCCCAAATATCGAAATCCCATTATCAATTTCACGTCTACTAGGTATTCGAAACGACGGTGGATTCGCGATGTAATCCGCAGCTTCCGGCGTTGGGGGGGAATTGAGAAGGCGGCATTCCAGTGATCGCTCCTGCAAAACCGTCATATCCATAAAGGCCTGTAGGATCCGTCCAACTTAACGGATCACTCAAGACATACGCATATGTATTTAATCCACCACGCAAGCCAATTGGATCGGATTCGATGTACCGCCCACTCTTCGGATCATAGTCCCTAAAGTAGTTATAACTCAGCCCCGTCTCCCCATCAAAATACTGCCCCGGAAACCGCAAATTCAGCCCAACCTTAACCCCATCCCCATCAGCATCCTCATCCGGCGCACTATCCCCGAACGGCCGCCGCACCCAGCGCCAGACCACCCGCTTGCCACCGTCGGTCATCGCCCGCGGCGTCGCCAGATGGTCCGTATGGATGAAATAGACCTGACTACCATCCACCTCGGCAATCGGCGTGCCGCCGAGATAGACAAATTCGTCCTGCCGCTCCCCCGCCACGTCGTACACGCCGAGCAGCTTTCTGCCCTCATCGTACGCGTAGGTATGAATCGGCTGGTTGGCATTGACCAGGGTCGCATAGCTGTCGGCCTGCTGCTGCTCGCCATCGGCCTGCAGCATCAGGGACGCCGCATCGACAAACAGCTGGTTGGCGGCATCGACTTGGGTCGGGGCCAAAGTAGAGTAAGGGGTGGTATCGAGCGAAATCCGCTGGTGTCGGGCATGGGTCATCGACTTTTCCTCCTTGAAAAGTGGCTTTCTACAGTTCGCGCCCTACCCAGCCAACATTACCTGTCAACGGAATTCTGGGTGTCCCTGCTCAACTCGATCGGATCGGGCTCACGGCTTCTTCGGCATGTTCTGGCCGAAGCCGTGAAACACGGCGTCGAGCACGTCGATGGTGGCCGGCGGCGAGGGGTAGTTGTGCAGGCCGCGTTCGCCAAGCAGGCGCCGAACCAGGGCCGCCGCCAGGCGCTGCTCGTCGCGGTCGCGACGGTCGTAGATCTGGCTTTGCCGGTTGCTGCGGCTGCGCGACTGGGTCACCGCACCGTTCCATACCGCGCGACCACTGGTCAGATCGTAGACGGTCAGCGAGGCGCTGATCCGCCGTTGCACGTTGAAGCTCACCTCGGCCTCCACCTTGCCGGTGGGGATCTCCTTCTTGCGCTCCTTGTCGTAGCGGGTGACCTCGCTCTCCGACTCCTGGTGGTCACGGCTTACCTGGTTGCCTTCGATCCGCGCCACCGCGGCGTAGCGCACGCCGGACAAGCGCGCCCGCAGCAGACGCAGGTCCGCAATCGCCAGCACGCCATGGCTGCGGTAGCGGTCAAGCATGGGCAGGTAGTCATCCTCACCCAGCGCCTCGCGCACGCGGCCGGCCGGCACCAGGGGGAAGTGCTTGCGTTCGTCACGCAGGTCGCGCAGCAGGTGGTCGGCGTAGTAGCTGGTGTCCTCCGCCGACAACGGCGCCTCCAGCTCGGTCACTCCGACCACCGCCATCCGCCCCTGCAGCACCGCGGCGTAGGTGAAACTGGCGTCCTGCTGCAGGCCGCTGACATGGGCCGCGCAGCCGCCCAGGAGCGCCATCGGCAGCAACGTCCAGACTTTCCACCAGCTTTTCATATCCCCCTCCTGTACCGCACATGGTCAACCAAAAGACAATGAGACCATGGCCTGGTCAACACGATAAATCCGTCATCCGCTCGTCAGTCGTCGTCGGAATCCCTGACATTCACCGTGCGCGCAATCGCTATCACCAAAACAATTCCGGCGCCAAGTGATATGTCGATGAGTGGATTGGAAGAAAATGCCCACGCGATTCTCAACGCAATTCCCAACGCTACGAAAGCAACGAGAAGCACATAGTTGGCAATTGTCTTTTTACGTGGTGTCGTCATTCCAGGAAGGCCTATGTCCTGGCTGACCCCTGCACGAACATCGTTCGCCATTACCTGCCACCTGTGGTCCCATCAAACCGACGCTTCCAGCAACCGCCGCACCGGGCCGAAGCTGCGCCGGTGGATCTCGGTCACCCCCAGACGCTCCAGGGCCTCCAGGTGGGCCTTGCTCGGATAGCCCTTGTGCCCGGCCAGGCCGTAGCCGGGATAGACGGCGTCCATTTCGACCATCTCCCGGTCCCGCGTCACCTTGGCCAGGATCGAGGCGGCGCTGATCGCCTCCACCTTGGCGTCGCCGCCGACGATCGCCTCGACCGTGCAGGGCAGCCGCGGGCACTTGTTGCCGTCCACCAGGGCGTGCTGCGGCTGCGGCTCCAGGGCCAGCACCGCGCGGCGCATGGCCAACAGGCTTGCCTGCAGGATATTGATTTCGTCGATCTCCGCCACCTCGGCACGGCCCAGTGCCCAGGCCAGCGCCCGTTCGCGGATCTGTTCCGCCAGGACTTCGCGGCGTTTTTCGCTGAGCTTTTTCGAATCGGCCAGGCCCTCAATCGGCCGCGCCGGGTCGAGGATCACCGCCGCCGCCACCACCGGCCCGGCCAGGGGACCGCGGCCCACCTCGTCCACCCCGGCCACCAGGCGGACGCCGCCGAACCCGAGTTCCAGCTGCCCGCTCATCTCCCGAGCAGCTCCGCGATCGCCGCTGCGGCGGCGTTGCTGGCGTCCCGGCGCAGGCTGCGGTGGATCTCCACGAAGGCCTCGCGCTGGGCCGCGTCCCCGCCCTGTTCCAGGAGATCGAGCAGGGCCCCGCCCAACCGCTCAGGGGTGGCCGCGTCCTGCAGCAGCTCCGGCACCAACTCGCGGCCGGCGAGCAGATTGGGCAGGGAGACATAGGCGCTCTTGAGCAGGCCGCCGCGGATCATCAACCAGTGGGTCAACGGCGCCACCCGGTGCGCCACCACCATCGGCCGCTTGAGCAGCAGCGCCTCCAGGGTGGCGGTACCGGAGGCAAGCAGGACCGCGTCGGCGGCCGCCATGGCCTGATCGGCGTGGCCGTCGACGCAAATCAGCGGCAGGCCGGGCGCATGCTCGGCCCAGGCGGTCTCGAAGGCGGTGCGGGTGGCGTGGGTGGCGAAGGGGGCTACGAAACGCAGGTCCGGCATGCGCTCGGCGCACCAGCGGGCGGTCTGCGCGTAGAGCGCGGCGTGGCGGGCCAGCTCGCCCACGCGACTGCCCGGCAGCAGGGCCAGCACCCTGCCCTGCGCAGGCAGGCCGAGGGCCGCGCGCGCCGCCGCCCCGTCGATGCCCGCGAGCGGAATCTGGTCCGCCAGAGGGTGGCCGACGCAGCGCGCGCGCACCCCGCGCTCGGCGTAGAAGGGCTCCTCGAAGGGAAACAGGGTAAGGATCAGGTCCACCGCGCGGGCGATCTTCTTCACCCGTCCCTGGCGCCAGGCCCAAACCGATGGGCTGACGTAATGTACCGTGCGTATTCCGGCCTGGCGCAGACGCCGCTCGAGGCCGAGATTGAAGTCGGGGGCGTCGATGCCGATGAAGACGTCCGGCCGCGCCGCGACGATGCGCGCCGCCAGCTGCCGGCGCATCCGCAGCAGTTCGGGCAGGCGGCCGAGCACCTCCACCAGCCCCATCACCGACAGCCGCTCCATGGGGTAGAGGGATTCGGCCCCCGCCGCCTGCATCCGCGGGCCGGCGATGCCGAAGAACTCGGCGTCGGGAATGCGCTGCCTGAGGGCCTCGACCAGGCCCCCGCCGAGCAGGTCCCCCGAGGGTTCTCCGGCGACGATGGCGATTCGCGTCATGAGCGGCTGCGCGAGGCGGCGGTCCGCGTCAACGGATGATGCCGCGCCCCTCGCGCTTAAGGAAGTCGATCAGCAGCTGCAGCTCGGCGTTGCCCTGCTCGTTCATCCGCTCCAGTTCGCTCACCGCGTCGGCGCGGCCCAGACTGGAGCGGTAGACCACCCGGTAGGCGCGGCGCTGCAGGGCCAGGGTTTCGGCGTCGAAGCCGCGGCGCCTGAGCCCCTCGCTGTTGAGGCCGTGGGGATGGG
>CAZMMH010000215.1:0-4559 GCA_964567315.1 uncultured Gammaproteobacteria bacterium | reverse complement strand
CGATCGTCTCCAGACTCTCGTCGATCTTCTTGATCAGCTTGCGCTCGCGGTCGCGGGTACGCAGCTCCAGGCTGAATTCCGACTCCTGGGTGGCGCGGTCGTTGGGGTCCGGGAAGTTGGCCGCGTCGTCCTGCATGTGATGCACGGTACGGTCGACCTCTTCCATCAGTTCGCGCTTCCAGGCCTGCAGAATGTCGCGGAAATGCTGCCTCATCCGCTCGCCCATGTACTCCTCGCCCTTCTTCTCCTGGAAGGGCGTGAAGCCCATGGAGGAGCCAACGTCCGAGGCGTTGGCAGCGGCGCGTTTCTTCGGCGCGGCCTTCTTCTTAGGCGCGGCCTTCTTCGCAGCAGTGGCGGACTTTTTCGGTGCAGCAGTCTTCTTTACGGGCATCAGGTCAAGGCTCCTGCCAGCAAAATAAGCGGCAATTCTAAACAAACGTCAGGCGGGTGCCAACTACAATCGGACGGGCGGCCCCTGGCGGCGTTTTGCGGTATCCTCCCGCGTTTTCGCAAGCAACCCGGAATTGGCACCATGAGCGAATTGCAAGCCCTGTTGTTCGACGTCGACGGAACCCTCGCCGATACCGAGCGCGACGGCCATCGCGTCGCCTTCAATCGCGCCTTCGAGGAGGCCGGCCTCGACTGGCACTGGAACGAGGAGCTGTACGGCAAGCTGCTGGCGGTCACCGGCGGCAAGGAGCGGATTCGCTATTATCTCGACCGCTTCAATGAGGAATTCGCCCGCCCGGACGACCTGGACGGTTTCATCGCCGGCCTGCACAAGGCCAAGACCAAGCACTTCACCGACATGCTGGCCCAGGGCCAGCTGCCCCTGCGCCCCGGGGTCAGGCGCCTGATCGAGGAGGCGCGCGCCGCCGGTCTGCGCCTGGCGGTGGCCACCACCACCACCCCGGCCAACGTGGAGGCCCTGCTGCGTTACGCCCTGGACCCCGACGCCCTCGGCTGGTTCGAGGTGATCGCCGCCGGCGACATCGTCCCGGCCAAGAAGCCGGCACCGGACATCTACCTCTACGCCATGCAGCAGTTGGGCCTCGGCCCCGAGGCCTGCATCGCCTTCGAGGACTCCCACAACGGCATCCGCTCGTCGCTCGGCGCCGGGCTCAAGACCATCATCGGCGTCAGCCACTACACGGTGAACGAGGACTTCAGCGGCGCCGAGATCGTGCTCGACCACTGGGGCGAGCCGGAGCTGCCGTTCACCGTGCTGGCCGGCGATGCCGGCGACAGCCACTACCTCGACCTGGCGATGGTGAGGCGGCTGCACGGTGGCTGATTCCGACCCCCGCCGGGGCCCGGTCGCCCGCCGCATGGCGGAGATCGAGCCGTTCCACGTCATGGACCTGCTGCAAAAGGCCCGGGCGCTGGAGGCGGCGGGGCGTTCGATCATCCACATGGAGATCGGCGAGCCGGACTTCATCAGTCCGCCGCCAATCGTCGAGGCGGGACGCCAAGCCCTGGCGGACGGCTTCACCCACTACACCCCAGCGGTGGGCCTGCCGGCCCTGCGTCAGGCCATTGCCGGCTTCTATGCCGAGCGCTACGGCCTCGCCCTCGACCCGGCGCGGGTGGTGGTGACGCCGGGCGCCTCCGGCGCGCTGCAACTGGTGATGGGGGTGCTGGTGGACCCCGGCGACGAGGTGCTGATGGCCGACCCCGGCTATCCCTGCAACCGCCATTTCGTGCGCCTGTTCGAGGGCCGCGCCGTGGGTATCCCGGTGGGCGCCGACACGGGCTACCAGCTCACCGCGGAAAAGGTGCGCGCCCACTGGAACGAAAGGAGCCGGGCGGTGCTGCTGGCCTCGCCCTCCAACCCCACCGGCACCCTGCTGCCGGAGGCGGAGCTGCGCGCCATCGTCGAGTTCGTCGAGGGGCAGGGCGGACGGGTGATCGTCGACGAGATCTACCACGGCCTGATCTACGGCGCCCAGCCGCCGAGCGCCGTGGCCGTCTCCGACGACCTGTTCGTGATCAACAGCTTCTCCAAGTACTTTGGCATGACCGGCTGGCGCCTGGGTTGGGTGGTGGCGCCGGAGGAGTACGTACGCGAGCTGGATAAGCTGGCCCAGAACATCTTCCTGGCCGCGCCCACCCCGGCCCAGCACGCGGCCCTGGCGGCCTTCCGGCCCGAGACCCTGGAAATCCTGGAGGCGCGCCGGGCCGAGTTCCAGGCCCGCCGCGACTACCTGTTGCCGGCCCTGCGCGAGCTGGGCTTCGCCATCCCGGTGACGCCGGAGGGCGCCTTCTACCTCTACGCCGACTGCGGCCGCTTCAGCGACGACAGCTTCGCCTTCGCCGGCCGCCTGCTGGATGAGGCGGGGGTGGCCGTCACCCCCGGCCGCGACTTCGGCAAGCACCTCCCCGAGCGCCACCTGCGCTTCGCCTACACCACCTCCCTGGAAAACCTCCGCGAGGGCGTGGCGCGTATTGCCCGCTTCGTCGGCGGCTGAAAAGCTCACGATCAAGATCAAAGGCGGCCTCACGCAGAGGCGCTAAGGCGCAGAGGAAGACAGAATTCTTGGGCTGGGCCGGAGGGGTTTCGGGCCGGTGGTCTTCGCGCTAACGCCTGGCAATCTCTAACGACGCTTTTCCCTGACGCGCTTTTCGCGCTCCGCGCGCCCCAGCATTTGCCCTTCTCTGCGCCTTGGCGCCTCTGCGTGAGGCCGGGTTTTATTGCACTTCCTCGACCTTGAGCTGAATCCGCGTCTCGGCGCTCGAGCGGCGGCGGGTGCTGTAGACGTAGCCGGACTGGGTCGACTGCTGCTGGTCGGTGCTGCCGCCCACGTCGAGCCACTGGCCGAGCTTGCCGCTGACGGTGGTGTCCATGCCCTGGGTGTCGATCACCCCGCCGCCGCCGGGGCTGAGGGTGTTGCGGCGGGGGCGCAGGATCACCGTGACCCGGCCGTCGGCGGTGACCCGGGCCATCACCTGCATGCCGGTGGTGACGTCGCGGTAGCGCACCCCCTCCTGGGTGGTGGTGCCGTAGGGGCCGCTGGTGACGCTGCGCTCGCCGATGGGGATCGACTGGCCCACCTGGATCGCGGCCCAGGCCCCCTCCAGTACCCGCACCCGCTGGGTGTTGGGCGTCTCGCCGGCGTCGTCGGTGCGGTAGACCTTGACCCGGGCGCGGCCCGAGACCTCGCCGTCGTGGACCACCGCGCCGCCCTCGACCCGCTCGCCGGCCAGGGCCCGGTCGTAGCTGGAACCCTGGCGCACGGTGATCAGCAGCTGGCGCGGCGGGGTGTCGAGCTGTGCCACCAACTGCTTGATCTGTTTCATGTTCTCGGGGGTGGCGCGGACGATCAGCTGGTTGCGCACGCCGCTGATCTGGCCGCCGGGGCCGGCGAAGGGGCCGAGCAGGGGCACCAGCTCCTCGGCCAGGCGGTGCTTGAGCTCGATTACCGCCAGCTCCAGCTCGGCCGTGTGCACCCGCGCGGCGACCGCGGCGAGGGGCAGGAGCAGGAACAGGCGGCGTTTCATATGTGCAGCTGAAGCATCTCGATGTCGCTGGAGCTGCGTTCCCAGACCTCTTTGAAGAAGTCCACCAGCTTGCGCGCGGCCAGGGGGTCGTTGAAGTTGGCCACGCCCTCGTGGCGGCTGGCCAGGATCCGGCGCAGGTAGCCGCGGCCGTCGGCCACCACGAAGGCCTCGGTGTGGCTGGCGTAGTCGGGGTGGGGCTTGCGGATCTGGATCGAGCTGCTCAGGCGCCGCGAGAGGTCGATCAGGCGGTGACGTTGCTTGACCACCAGGCGTGATTCCAGCAGCAGGATCTTCATCTCCGAATACTGGCTGTGGCGGGCGAAGCGGGTCACCGCGTCGAGGAACGGCTCGGTGTCGAAGATCAGCCGCTCCAGGTCATGGGTGAAGATGTGCACGCTGCGCCGCGCCTGCCCCACCAGCGCGGTGGCCACCTGCCGGTTGTCCTCGCGGGACTCCAGCTCGATCTCCTCGGCGGTCTCGCCGAGCACGTAACGCTCAATCTCCTCGACGGCCATGCTGCCCCCAGGTTGGTGCCTGATGATCTGAGTCTAACCGATGGGGGGCGGTGGACGTCCAGCCCTTCGGTCGGGTGAGGGACGGGGCTCGTTGAAAGGCTTTCGGGGAAGCCCCGAAGACACTGAAGATGCCAAAAAGGCAGCAAGGCCTTCGCCCGGGAGGCCCGCGGTCGCCCGCTCATCCATCCAGGTGGGAATCGGGCCTTGGTCAAAGGCTCCAATGCGCCAAGGAACCACCGAAGACACTGACGACGCCGACGGAAGGCAACTTTGCTTTTTCGGTGTCTGCGGTGGTTACAAAGAGGCTTTTGCCGTCAGATATCCCGCGCCTGCTCCGCGGCGTTGCCGGTGTAGCCGCCGGGGGTGAGGGCCCTGAGTTCGGCCTTGGCCGCCTCGGGGATCTCCAGGCCGTCGACGAAGGCCAGCAGCGATTCGCGGTCGATGCCGCGGCCGCGGGTCAGCTCCTTGAGCTTTTCGTAGGGCTTCTCGATGCCGTAGCGGCGCATCACGGTCTGGATCGGCTCGGCCAGCACCTCCCAGGTGGCG
>CAZMMH010000214.1:0-4559 GCA_964567315.1 uncultured Gammaproteobacteria bacterium | reverse complement strand
TCGCGGATCGGGTCGATCGGCGGGTTGGTGACCTGGGCGAACTGCTGGCGGAAGTTGTCGTAGACCGAACGCACCCGCTTGGACATTACCGGGTAGGGAGCGTCGTCGCCCATGGAGCCGGTGGCCTCCTGGCCCGACTCGGAGAGCGGGCGCAAGATCTGGTCCCGCTCCTCGAAGGTGAGCTGGAACAACTTCTGGTAGACGTTGAGTTCGTCCACCGCCATCGGCCGTTCCACCGGCGGCGCGCCCTTGAGGGTCGACTCCACCCGCTGGGCGTTCTCCCGCATCCACTGGCGGTAGGGGTGGGCGGTCTTCAGGTGCTGGTCCACGTCGTCGGGCAGCAGCAGACGGCCGCTCTCGGTGTCGGCGGCCAGCATCTGGCCGGGCTTGAGGCGGCCCTTGCGGATGACCTCCTCGTCCTTGTAGTCGTAGACCCCGATCTCCGAGGCCAGGGTGATCACGCAGCCGCGGTAGTCGCCCTCGACGGTCTCGCCGCCGCCCGGTTTGGTGATGACGTAACGCGCCGGGCGCAGGCCGTTGCGGTCCAGGGTGCAGGCGGCATAGCGGCCGTCGGTGAGGACGATGCCGGCGGGGCCGTCCCACGGTTCCATGTGCATGGAGTTGTATTCGTAGAAGGCGCGCAGCTCCGGGTCCATGTCGGTGACGTTCTGCCAGGCCGGCGGGATCAGCAGGCGCATGGCGCGGAAGATGTCCACGCCGCCGGCCAGCAGGGCCTCGAGCATGTTGTCCAGGCTGGAGGAGTCGGAGCCCTCCATGGAGACCCACGGCCGCACGTCGTCCATGTTGGGGATGCGGTCGGTGTGGAACTTGTACGAGCGCGCCATGGCCCAGTTGCGGTTGCCCTGGACCGTGTTGATCTCGCCGTTGTGGGCCAGGTAGCGGAACGGCTGGGCCAGGCGCCACTGGGGCAGGGTGTTGGTGGCGAAGCGCTGGTGGAAGACGCAGATGGTGGTCTCCAGGCGCGGGTCGTTCAGGTCGGGATAGAACGTCGCCAGGTGGGCCGGCATCACCATGCCCTTGTAGGAGATGACCTGCGCGGAGAGGCTGGGGACGTAGAAGACCTCGTCGCCCGTGGCCTCCAGCGCCTTTTCCGCGCGGCGGCGGGCGATGAACAGCTTGAGCTCGAAGTCGCTGCCGCTCATGCCGTCGGGGCGGTTGACGAAGACCTGCTCGATCAGCGGCCGGGTGGCCTTGGCTGCCTCGCCGCAGGCCTCGGGGTTCACCGGGACCACGCGCCAGCCGGCCACGCTCAGGTCCTCGGCCTCCAGCTCCATGTCGAGGCGGCTGCGCGCGGCGACCGCGCGGGCCTCGTCGCCGCGGTCGAGGAACACCACGCCGACGCCGAAGGCGCCGCCGAGCTGGATGCCGGCGTCCGCCGCCGCCTCGCGCAGGAAGGCCTCGGGCAGGCGCATCAGCAGGCCGCAGCCGTCGCCGGTCTTGCCGTCGGCGGCAATGGCCCCGCGGTGGGTCATGCGGTTCAGCGCCTCGATGGCGGTGCCGACCAGCCAGTGGCTGGTGCCGCCGTCCATATGGGCGATCAGGCCGAAGCCGCAGTTGTCCCGTTCGAAGGCGGGGCGGTAGAGTCCGAGGTGGTTTTTCGCGGTCTTGTTCACGTCGCTTGCCGAATCTCGTTGGTCAGCCAAAGGGCGGGCAGGCACGGGCCGCCCGTTCCTCGCAGACAAAAGGCAGAACAGTATACTCCCCGGCCCCAGACCGTTCAATTTGCCCCCGCGTGTCTGTGCCGCCGAGCCGTCGAATCGGGCCCCGTGAGGCCCCTTTCAATGTTGCCGCTGTGGCTTTTCGGCGACAGGGCCGGGGCCGCTTCAGCGCGCCCCGGCCTTGCGGATATCGGCGTGTACCGAGGCCAGGCTGCGCGGCCAGGGCTCGTAGCGGTTCAGGTGGGTGGGAAGCGACGACTTGGCCGCCTGGGCCGCCTGATACGAGGGATAGAGGCCGTAGACCAGGGCATACCAGGTCTTGCCCTTGAGGCTCGTGCGGAAATAGGCGGCCTTGGCCTCGATGTGGTGGTCGCGGATGTAGCGCACGATCTTGTTGCGGTCCTCCGAGCCGAGGAGCTGCAGGGTGTAGGAGGAGGCGCGCTGGGCGAGCAGCCAGCGTTCCCGGTGGAGTGGCGCCGGGGCGGGTTTGGTTGCGGGCTTGGCGGCGGCCTTTTCCGGGGCCTCCGTCGTTGCCGTCGGGGCCGGGGGGCTCTTGGCGGCCGTCGGTGCCGTTGTTGGCGTCCGGGTGGCCTCGGGGGCGGTCACGGGTGGCGGCTTCACCGTCGTCGGTGCACGCACGATCGCCTGGGGCATGCTCGGTGCACGCTTGATCGGCTGCGCGGGCTCGCGCGCTGGCGCACTGGCGGCAGCCGGCTTGCTCGTCGGCGCCGGTTTGAACAGGGCGTTGATGCGGTCCTGCAGCGCCAGCAGCGAGGCCAGCAGGACCACGAACAGGGCGCCGAAAAGGTACTGTAGCAGCGGGCGCCCGCTCAGGCGCGGGGCGCGGCGCGGCTTGCGGGGCGGCGCCGGTTCTGCCGGCACCGGCGGCGGTGCCTGAGGCTTGGGCGGGGTCTTCGCCGGAGACGGCTGTCGCTCAAGCAGCTCCCCGACGAGGCTGTTCAGCCGGCCGGGCAGTCCGGCGGAGGCCTCGGCCATGGACTTCAGTTGGCTCGGGCTGAGCGGCAGCGGGCCGGCGTGTCCCTGGGCGGCCAGGCGGTACTCCAGGTAGCCGGTGCACTCCTCCTGCGCCAGGGGCGGCATCTCGAGGGTCTGCAGTTCGCCCCCCATCAGACGTTGTATTTCGGCCAGCCCCAGTTGTCGTTCGATGGTCGCCTCGGCGAACAGTACCGCGCGCAGGGGCGGCTCGTCGGCCGCCGGTTTGCCGAAAATGATTTGGAGCAGTGCCACCAGCGCCTCGGAGGGGAGGGTGTGGGCGTCGTCGATGAAGAGGATCGGCAACTGGTCGGCCTGGCGCAGATCGGCCAGCCGCTCGCTCAGGAGTTCCGGGTCCGGCCGGTGCTGCAGGCCGAAGCAGCGGGCAAGTGCGTCGAGCAGCTGCGGCGTGCCGAGGGTTACGTCGGCGTGGAGTGTGCAGGGGCGCCAGTTTTCGTCGGCCCGCGCGAGCAGTTGTTGTAGCAGGGCGCTCTTGCCGCTGCCGAACTCGCCGCGCACGACGATGAAGCGATGGCTGAACTGGATCAGGTGGTGCAGCAGGTCCAGCCGCTGGGTGAGTTCGGGGGTGGCGAAAAAGAGGGGGGCGGCAGCACCTGCGCTCATGGGGGAGCCTCGCTGCCCTGGACGAAGACCACGCGGAAGCCTCGGCCGATCTGGGCGTCGCGGACTTTCAGCAACTCCTGTTCGGCGCTGTCGAAATCGGTGTAGTGGTCGCGGCGCACCCGTCCCGGTGAACCCTGGTGACCCCACTCACGAATCAGCGACCAGCCCTCGAGCAGCTCCTTTTCCAGGATCAGGTGGTAGAAGCGGGGCGGCTGGTCGCCGTGGGCCGGTGTCTGCATGTAGATGCGCATGGTTCGCTCAGCGTAAGCACTGGCAGCGGCGGTTGGTCGCCGGGTTGTTCGAATGCATTCAGCATGTTACCGGAAAGTGGGGGTGGCTGAATATGCCCGCGGCAGCCGCTCAGGTGAGTTGGCGCGGGTCGAACAGCCGTTCGTGCTCGGCGATAGCGTAACGGTCGGTCATGCCGGCGACGTAGTCGGCGACCACCCGGGCGCGGCCAGCAGTGCCTCGGCGCGCTTCCGCCGCCTGCACCTGTGCCTGCTGTTCGTCCGGCAGCAGGCGCGGGTCGGCGAAGAGGGCCTGAAACAGGCGGCGGACGATGTCGCGGGCCTTGGCGGTCATTCGGTGTACCCGGTAGTGGCGGTAGAGATGGTCGCGCAGGAAGCGTTTCAGCTCGAGGTTGCGTTCGCGCATCGCCGGGCTGAAGGCGATCAGCGGCGCCGGGTGGTTGCGCACCGCATCGATGTGTTGCGGCTGCGCCTCCGCCAGCAGTCCCTGACTGGTCTCCACCAGGTCGCTGGCCTGGCGGTTGATCAGGCGCCGCACCACCTCGTGGATCACCTGGCGCCGGTGCAGGCCGGGATAGCGCTTGCGAACCGCGTCGTGCTGTTCGCGGAACAGCTCGACCTCGCGCAGTTGTTCGATGGTGAGCAGGCCGGCGCGCAGGCCGTCGTCGACGTCGTGGCTGTTGTAGGCGATTTCGTCGGCAAGATTGGTCAGCTGGGCCTCGAGCCCGGGCCGGGAGCCGTCGACGAAACGGCGCCCGACCTCACCGAGTTCGCGGGCCTTGTCCACGGCGCAGTGCTTGAGGATGCCTTCGCGTGTCTCGAAGGTCAGATTGAGGCCGGGGAAGTCGGCGTAACGCTCCTCCAGTTCGTCGACCACGCGCAGCGACTGCAGGTTGTGTTCGAAGCCGCCGTAGCCGCCCATGCATTCGTTCAGGGCGTCCTGGCCGGCGTGGCCGAACGGGGTGTGGCCGAGGTCGTGGGCCAGGGCGATGCCCTCGGTCAGGTCCTCATTGAG
>CAZMMH010000213.1:0-4560 GCA_964567315.1 uncultured Gammaproteobacteria bacterium | reverse complement strand
CGACCATTTCGTCGTCGTTAAGATTGCCCGGCATGGCGATCACCTTGGTGATCACGGCGGAGCCGGCCACCGCGACGGCGGCGCCCTTCAGGCGGGTGCTCGAGCGCTTGACCGCCCGGCGGATCGCCTCGCCCACGGCCTCCACGTCGGTGATGTTCTTCTCGACCACTGAGTTGGCCGGAAGCGGCTCCACCGCATAGCTCTCGACGCGGTAACGGCCGCCGCTCTTGCTCAGTTCGAGCAGCTTGACGGCCGTGGAACTTATGTCGAGCCCCAGGAGGGACGGGTTCTTCTTGCCAAAAGAAAACGCGAAGGCCACGGTCAATCCTTATGATTCTGATGCGAGGGTCCGCGAACATTCCCCATGGCGATTAAATACCATAGTTCGCCATTTTTCAATGAGTAAATCATCAAAGTGAAACTGATGACTTAGCTTGTTGTCGTAACCTGGGCCGAATACTCCCGGATGATGCCGGCGGGGCGCGATACCGAATACCGTTATTGGATGATAGACTGAGGCCCCTCCAGATCGATGCTAGTCTTTAGCCCTTCCTGAATCAATGAGCAGATTCCTGAAACTTGTACGCGGTCTCGTGTTTTTCCTGCTCGGGCTGGGGGCACTCGGTCTGGTTGTCGTCGTTGGTGTCTACCAATACCTTGAACCGCGGCTGCCGTCCATCGACAGCCTCAAGGATGTGCGTTTTCAGGTTCCCCTGAAGATCTACACAGGTGACGGCAAGCTGATGGCCGAGTTCGGCGAGAAGCGGCGCAGCCCCGTGCGTTACGATCAGGTGCCGAAGTTAATGATAGACGCCTTCCTGGCGGCCGAGGATGATCGCTTCTTCCAGCACCCGGGGGTCGACTATCAGGGTCTGATGCGCGCGGCCTTCTATCTCATCCGCACCGGTGAGAAGGGGCAGGGCGGCAGCACCATCACCATGCAGGTGGCTCGCAACTTCTTCCTCACCCGGGAGAAGACCTATCTGCGCAAGTTGAACGAAATCCTCCTGGCGCTGAAGATCGACCACGAGCTCAGCAAGGAGGACATCCTCGACCTGTATCTGAACAAGATCTATCTCGGCAACCGCGCCTACGGCGTCGAGGCCGCGGCCCGGGTCTACTACGGCAAGAGCATCTCCGAACTCAATCTGGCCCAGATCGCCATGATCGCCGGCCTGCCCAAGGCGCCCTCCCGCTACAATCCGCTGGCCGACGGCAAGCGTGCGCTCGAGCGCCGCGGCTACGTGCTGGGCAGGATGTACCGCCTGGGTTTCATCGACAAGGCGGCCTACCAGGAGGCGATGAAGCAGCCGATCAGTTCCAGCTATCACGGCCTCAACGTGGAGGTTAAAGCGCCCTACGTGGCCGAGATGGTGCGCGCCGACCTGGTCCAGCACTATGGCACCGACGTCTACACCTCGGGCTTCAAGGTCTACACCACGCTGGATTCGCGCCTGCAGGGCGACGCCAAGGCGGCCCTGCGTCACGCCCTTTTGGCGTATGACCGCCGCCACGGTTACCGCGGCCCCGAGGCCCGGCTCGCGGCCTTCGCCAGCACCCATCCGGCGGACTGGGACCGGGAGCTCGACGGCGTGCCGCCGGTGGGCGGTCTGGTTCCGGCCATTGTCACCGCGGTCAAGGGGCAACAGGCGGAGGTCTATCTGGGCGGCGGGCAGCGCGCGGAGCTCGATTGGGATGCGCTCTCCTGGGCCCGGCGCTTTGTCGACGACAATTCACGTGGCCCGGCACCGAAGAACGCGGCCGACGTGCTGCAGCCCGGCGACGTGGTACGGATCGAGAAGCTTGCCGACGGCAAGCTGATGCTGGCCGAGGTGCCGGCGGTTTCCGGGGCCCTGGTGGCGCTGTCGCCCCACGACGGCTCGGTGCTCGCCCTGGTAGGTGGCTTCGACTACTTCGAAAGCAAGTTCAATCGCGTCACCCAGGCGCGGCGCCAGCCCGGCTCCAACTTCAAGCCGTTCATCTACACCGCGGCGCTCGACAAGGGCTTTACCGCCGCCTCGCTGATCAACGACGCCCCGGTGGTGTTCGAGGACAAGGCCCTGGAGTCGGTCTGGCGGCCCGAGAACTACAGCGGCAAGTTCTTCGGTCCCACGCGCCTGCGCGAGGCCCTGGTGCACTCGCGCAACCTGGTCTCGATCCGCCTGCTGCGGGCCATCGGCGTCGACTACGCCATCGATTACGTGAAGCGTTTCGGCTTCGATCCGGCCCAGCTGCCGCACAACCTCTCGCTGGCGCTCGGCAGTCTTTCGGTGACGCCGCTGCAACTGGTGACCGGTTACGCCGTGTTCGCCAATGGCGGCTACCGGGTCAAGCCGTACTACATCTCCCGCATCGTCGATACCGACGGCAAGGTGGTGTTTCAGGCCACCCCGGCGGTCGCCTGCGAAGGCTGCGCCACCGCGCCGCCGGCTGCCTCCGCCCCGGCAGCGGAGGCGGTGCCCGCGCCGGCCGCCGCCACGCCGAGCCCGGTGACCGAGGCGGCGGTCCCTGCGGCGACGCTGCCGCTGGCGCCGCAGGTGCTCAGCCCGCAGACCGCCTATCTGATCGACTCGATGATGCGCGATGTGATCCGCCACGGCACCGGGCGCCGGGCCCTGGCCCTGGGGCGCCATGACCTGGCGGGCAAGACCGGCACCACCAACGATCAGCGTGACGCCTGGTTCAGCGGCTTCAATCCCAAACTGGTGACCACCGCCTGGGTCGGCTTCGATCAGCTCAAGCCCCTGGGCCGGATCGAAACCGGGGCCCACGCGGCCCTGCCCATGTGGATGGAGTTCATGGGCAAGGCCCTCGCCGGCACGCCGGACGTGCCGCCGGTGCAGCCGCAGGGCCTGGTCACCGTGCGCATCGATCCGGTCACCGGTCTGCTTGCCGCCAGCGACCAGCCCAACGCGATCTTCGAAACCTTCCGTGCCGGCAACGTGCCGGAGAAGAAGGCGGCGGCGGTTAACGGCACCGGCGGCAGCACGCCACCCGCCCCCGAACAACTCTTCTGATTCCCTCCCCATGCCCGGCCGTTCCCCTGCGAGCAAGGACCAGCGTATGCGTCAGCGCCTGGCGCAGGAGGCCGCGCGGATCATGGCGGAGGAGGGGGTCGGCGATTTCCATACGGCCAAGCGCAAGGCGGCGGCCCGCCTCGGTGCCAACGACACCCGCAATCTGCCCCGCAACACCGAGATCGAACAGGAGCTGCGCAGCTATCAGCGGCTGTTCCTGGCAGATTCGCAGCCGCAGCGCCTTGACCGCCTGCGGCGGGTCGCGTTGCAGGCGATGGGTTTTCTGGCCCATTTCCAGCCGCGTCTGGTCGGCTCGGTATTGGAGGGGACGGCGGGGGTTCACTCCGACGTCAATCTGCAGCTGTTCGCCGACTCGCCGGAAGAGGTGAACCTGTTCCTGATGGAACAGCAGATCCCGTTCGAGCACGCCGAGCGGCGGCTGCGCTTCGGCGAAGGGGAGGGCGAGGCCTTTCCCGCCTTTCGTCTGCTCGCCGACCAGGTGGCGGTGGAGCTGGTGGTGCTGCCGCCGAAGCTGCTGCGCCAGGCGCCCCTCAGCCCGGTGGACGGCCGGCCGATGCAGCGTGCCAGCCGGGCGGCGGTCGAGGCCCTGCTGGCCGCCGACGGCGCGGCCTCAGGCGTCTGAGGGCGGGTAGTGCGCCGGGTAGCCGGCGCGGGCCACGCCGCTCTGCACCGCCGCCCTCGCCACTGCCGCGGAGACCCATTCGCGCAGGCGCGGATCGAGGGGCTTGGGCAGGATGTATTCGGCCCCGTAGCCGAGTGCGCTGACGCCGTAGGCGGCGAGCACCTCTGCCGGCACCGGTTCTTGGGCCAACGCGCGCAGGGCCTGTACCGCGGCGATCTGCATCTCCGGGTTGATCCGGCTGGCGCGTACGTCGAGGGCGCCGCGGAAGATGAAGGGGAAGCCGAGCACGTTGTTGACCTGATTGGGATAGTCGCTGCGGCCGGTGGCCATGATCAGGTCGTCGCGCGCCCCATGGGCGGCGGCCGGGCTGATCTCCGGGTCGGGATTGGAGAGGGCGAAGATCACCGGCCGCGGCGCCATCGAGGCCACCATCTCCGCCGACACCAGGTCGGGGCCGGAGACGCCGATGAAGGCGTCGGCGCCGCGCATGGCGTCCGCCAGCGAGCGTTCCGCCGTCTCCACCGCGAAGGCCTGCTTGAATTCGTTGAGGTCGTCCCGGCCGCTGTGGATCACCCCGCGGCGGTCGACCATGCGCAGCCTGGCGGGATCGGCGCCCAGGGCCAACAGCAGCTTCATCGAGGCGACACCGGCGGCGCCGGCGCCGAGGCAGACGATGCGCGCCGTCTCCAGCGCCTTGCCCTGCAGTTCCAGTGCGTTGAGCAGGCCGGCGGCGATGATGATCGCCGTGCCGTGCTGGTCGTCGTGGAACACCGGTATGTCCAGCCGCTCGCTCAGGACCCGCTCGATCTCGAAGCAGTGGGGCGCGGCGATGTCCTCCAGGTTGATGCCGCCGAAGGTCGGCGCGATGTTGGCGACCGTGTCGATGAAGGCCTGAGGGCT